>JAIUMW010000018.1 GCA_022565365.1 Oceanicaulis sp. | reverse complement strand
TTCTGCAAACTCAAGCACTTCAGACGATGCGCCACACGCTTCGAAAAGCTGGCCAGAAACTTCCTGGCCGCCATCGCACTCGTATCAGCAAGACTCTGGGTCAGAGCTTATGAGTCCACGACCTAGGTCCCGTCGAGGCTCAACGCTCTTCAAGCACCGGATAGGCGGTGCTCATCTTGATCGTCTCCATCGAGAAATGGCTGGAGACATCATTGAGATCGGCGATCTGGATGAGTTCCTTGTAGATGGCGTCGAAGTGCTCCATGTCGCGGGCGGCCACCTTGATGAGATAGTCGGTCTCACCGCTCATCCGGTGGAATTCCAGAATGTGATCCATCCCCGCGACGCCGCGCGCGAAGCGCTCCAGCCAGCGATCATTGTGCTGATTGGTCTTCACCGCGATGAAGGCGATCAGCTTCAGGCCCAGAGCGCGCGGATCGGCCAACGCCACCTTGCGCACGATGACGCCGCTTTCGGTGAGCCGCTTGACCCGGCGCCAGCAGGGCGTCTGGGACAGGCCCACCCGCTCGGCCAGTTCGGCGATGGGCAGATCGGAATCCTGTTGCAGCCAGTGCAGGATCTTGCGATCAATTGCATCCAGTTTCGCCACCATAATCGGAATAATCTCCTATATGCGGAACCATGAGCGCATGATTTTGGACGCTATTTCTATTCGAACTGCGTCATTATTCCAAGCATCATTGGCCTGGAAGGGAATTGACCGACATGATCAAGCGCGCCTTCACCGAACACCCCGCCTCTGTCGGCGAGAGCTATGGCGCGCATCTGGCCCAGGCCTCGTCGTTCGGTTTCGCCATGATCGGCGGCGGGTTCGCCTGCCTCATCCATGGGCTCTTCCCCTTCCTGTGCGTAAAATCGGGATCGCGCTGCATCGAGGATCTGCACCGGCGCATGGTGACCCATCGCGACCGGAGCAAAGCGGCGCCGGCTCAGGGCGCGCCCGCCGTGTCGCGCCGCCCGGGCGAAGCCTAGGCCCGGCCGCCGCTTCGGCCCGCTTGAATCGAGTTCCATCGTGATCTTTCTCTGGCGGCCGCGCGCTGCGCTTCCTCTGATTCC
Organism: Oceanicaulis sp.; assembly: GCA_022565365.1. Lineage (GTDB taxonomy): Bacteria > Pseudomonadota > Alphaproteobacteria > Caulobacterales > Maricaulaceae > Oceanicaulis. Next base: position 20,521 of record JAIUMW010000018.1, on the reverse strand, counting down.
CGGGCTTGCGCTGGCGCTCGTGCTGGCGGGCGCAGCGCTGCTGGCGTCAGGCGTCACACCGGCCTGGCTCGGCGCACCCGCCCTGGCGCTGCTGGCGGGCATGGCGGTGCGCGTGGCCCTGGGCGGCGCCCCCGCCCTGATCGAGTCCGGTCTGGCCGCCGCCTATGGTCCGGTGCTGAAAGCCGCCGTAGTGCTGCTGGGCCTGCGTCTGGGCAGTCATGACATCGCCGCCATTGGCTGGTCCGGCGCCGGGCTGGCGGCAGCGGCCGTCGCGATCGGATTTGTGGCGACGCTGGTCCTTGCGCGCCTCATGGGCGTGGACCGCGACATGGCGCGGGTGATGGCCGCCGGCATCTCCATTTGCGGCGCGTCCGCCGCCCTGGCCGCGGGCGCTGCCCTCAAGGCCCGTCAGGAAACCGTGACCACCACGCTGGCCGCGATCACCCTGATGGGCGGCCTCGCCATGGTTGCGATCCCGGTCATCGCTCATGCTGCAGGGCTCAGCGCGCTCGCCGGCGGGGTGTGGGCCGGGGCGTCGCTGCATGAGCTGGCCCACGCCACAGGCGCCGCATCGGCCATGGGCGAGGAGGCCGGCGCCGCGGGGGTGAGCGCCAAGCTTATCCGGGTGGCCATGCTGGCCCCGGTCCTGATGCTGCTGGCGCCGGGCGGAGCTCCGGGTTCGACCGGGCTTGGGCGCCTCCTGCCGCCCTGGTTCGTCACCGCGTTCGCTGCTGCGGCCTTGCTGGCGTGGCAGGCGCCGCTGCCGATAGCGTTCATCGACGCCAGTGCGTGGCTCGCCTCGCTGCTGTTCTGTGCGGCGCTGGCGGCGCTGGGCCTGGCCATCGATCCGCGCCGGATCATCCAAGCCGGCTGGCGTCCGCTGGCGCTGTGCGCGTTGGCCTCCCTGATCCTGCTCGGGGTCACGTTCGCCGCAGCTGCACTCTTCCTGTGAGCGGAAAATTTGGCTCTGGACAGGACATAAGCATATCTTTATATCTGTGAAAGCGCCGATTTGAGCTTCAGCTTGCGGGCGCGGAACAAGTGCGGCTAAAGCGAAGCGACTGGATGGTTCATACGCCCGACTTGCGGCGTACGCGTATTCAGACGCTGTCTCCTGTTCCCGTCCGTGCGCCTGAGCGCCCCGTTGTGACCGGAGACTGCCATGACCGCCCTTCTGCCCGCCCCGAAACCCGTTCAGCCTCTCGCCCAACCCCCGGTGATGGGCGCTCGCGTACCGCTGGAAGCGCGCCTTGCCGCCCGGCGCGCCACGCGGCCCCTGCGCACTGTGGTGCTGGGATGTGGCGTCGTGGGCGGCGGCGTCATCACCAACCTGCCAGATCCCCTCATCCTCACAGCCATTCTGGCGCGGACATCACGGCCCGAAGGCGCCTTCCCGGCGCCGGTTTTCACCGATGCGGACGCCGTTTTCGCCAGCCGCCCCGATCTGGTGATCGAAGCCCTGCCCGGCGGCGCAGAGGCTGAAGCCCTGCTCGCCCGCGCAGTGGCGCAACGCTGTCATGTAATCAGCGCCAATAAGGACGTGGCCGCCCGCCGGCCCGACCTGATCCGCGAGGCGCGCGCGTCGGGCCGGGTGTTCGCCCATTCGGCTGCCGTGGGCGGCGGCGCGCCCGTGCTCGAAACCGTGGCGCGCCTGTCGGCGTCAGGAGCGGGCATCGCGCGGGTGCGCGGCGTGCTCAATGGCACCTCCAACTTCGTTCTCGACCGGCTGATGGCGGGCGAAAGCCTTGAGAGCGCGGTCGCCGCCGCGCAGGCGGCGGGCTTTGCCGAAGCCGACCCCAGCGCCGATCTCGACGGGCTGGACGCCGCCAACAAGCTGGTGCTGATCGCCCGCGAAGCGTGGGGCGTCAGCCTCGACCCGGCCTCGGTCACGCGCGAGTCCATCTCTCACCTGCCGTCCGGCGCGGCGCAGAGCGCGCGCCGCCAGTCGCGCCGCCTGCGTCAGGTGGCGCTGCTGGAGCGCGTGGGCAGCCGGGTGCGTGCGCGTGTGCGGATCGAAGCGCTGGCTGAGACCGATGCGCTGGCCCGCACGCGCGACGAAGGCAATTGTGTGGTGCTGAGCCCCGAACGCGGTGCGCAGGTGATCGTGGCGGGCAAGGGCGCGGGGCGTGCGCCGACCGCGGCGAGCATGCTGGGCGATCTGCACCGTCTGATCGCGGCGGTGTGTTCATGACGGCTCTGGCAAGGCAGGCCGAGCCGGCGTCCTGGCCGGTGGAGGACATCGTCTGCGGCTTTGCGGCGCGCAGCGGCAGCTGGTACGAGGCGACCGGGCGTCTGGCCGGCGCGCCGGACGGGCCGGTGACGGTGGTGCTGGGCGGAATCTCCGCCGGGCGCAGGCTGCTCGCGGACGCTGACGGCGCGGGCTGGTGGCCCGGTGTGGCGGGCCCGGGCGGCGCGCTGGACCCGCGCCGGGGGCGGTTCCTCAGCCTCGATTTTCTCGGCAGTGAGGCGCAGCCCTTCCCCAGCGTGGATGATCAGGCCGACGCCGTGCTGGCGCTGGCGGACGCTGCCGGGATTGACCGGTTTGCGCTCGCCGGAGCGAGCTATGGCGGGATGATCGCGCTGGCGATCGCCGCTGCCGCGCCGGACCGGGTGGTGCGGGCGGATATTCTGTGCGCCTCGGCCCGGCCCCACCCCATGGCGGCGGCCTGGCGCTCCATCCAGCGCGAGATCGTGCATCTGGGTCTGGAGACCGGGCGCGGCGCGCAGGCGCTGGATATCGCCCGGCGCCTGGCCATGACCACCTCCCGCACGCCCGAAGAATTCGCCGGCCGCTTCGCCAATCCGGCAGAGGCTGACACCTATCTGGCCGCGCGCGGCGCGCGCTATGCGGCGGCGACCGCCCCGGAGCGTTTCCTGGTCCTGTCCCAGTCCATGGATGCGGTGGACATCGCGATGGAGACGATCCCGGTTCCGCTGCGTTTTCTGGCGATCAATTCCGACCGGCTGGTCCCGGCGGAAGATGCCGCGGCAAGTGCGGCCCGCGCGCCGCGCGCCAGCCTCACCCGCATTGACAGCCTGTATGGCCATGACGGCTTCATCAAAGAGGTCGAGGCCGTCAACGCCTTTCTGGCGGGGCGGTCATGACGCGCATGAGCACAAGGGCGGCGCGCGCCGGGATCAATGCGGACCCTGTGCGGGGCGCTGTGGTGGCGCCGGTCAGCTTGTCGGCCGCCTATCGCCGGGAGGACCCGGCCGTGCCCGGCCCGTTCGACTATGCGCGCACCGCCCATCCCGGCCGCGACATGCTGGCGCGCGCTATCGCCGATCTGGAAGGCGCCGCGGGCGCCGTGGTCACCGCGTCGGGCATGGCGGCCATCGATCTCATTCTCAATGATCTGCCCAATGGCGCGCGCATGATCTGCGCCCATGACTGCTATGGCGGCACGCGCCGATTGTTCGATGCGCGCGCGCTGCAGCGCGGGTTTGATCTGGTCTATGCCGATTGCACCGATCTGGACGCTCTGGCCCGCGCGCTGGCGCCCGGCGCGGCGCTGGCGTTTTTCGAAACCCCGTCCAATCCGCGCCTGCGCCTGACCGATCTCGCCGCCGCGTGCGCGCTGGCCCGTGAGGCCGGGGCTCTCAGCGTGGTGGACAACACCGTCCTGTCGCCGGTCCTGCAGCGGCCACTGGAGCACGGGGCGGACGTGTCGCTCGCCTCCATCACCAAGCTGATCAACGGCCATTCGGACATGGTGGGCGGGGTGGTGTGCACCCGCGATCCGGCGCTGGCCGAGCGGCTGGCCTGGTGGGCCAACGCGGCCGGGACGGGCGGCGCGGCGTTTGACGCCTTTCTGGCATTGCGGGGCCTGCGCACCCTGCCGGTGCGCGCCCGGGTGCAGTCTGAAACCGCTGGCGAAATCGCCGCCCGCCTCTCCGCGCACAGGTCCGTGGCGCGGGTGGATTATCCGGGCCTGTCCAGCCATCCCGGCCACGCCATCGCCGCGCGCCAGCAGGACGCGTTCGGGCCGCTCTTGAGCTTCGAGCTCAAGGCCGGAACCGCTGCGGCGCGCGCGCTGGCGGGCCAGACCACTCTCTTCACCCTCGCCCAGTCGCTGGGCGGGGTGGAATCGCTTGTCTCCATTCCAGCCCTCATGACCCATCCTGCGATGAGGCCGCAGGCGCGGGCGCAGGCCGGGGTCGGTGACGGTCTGGTGCGCTTGTCGGTGGGGCTGGAGGACGTGGAGGATTTGTGGGCTGATCTCGACGCGGCGCTGAGCGCGCTTTAGTCACAGCGCATGCGAAACCGGGTCCCGTGCGGGCGCGAAGCCCGCTAGTGTGGACGCCGCATTACTGCACGCACCTCAGGGAGATTTCTCGCCATGGCCGCTCCTCTCGGCTCCAAAGCCAACCCGTCCCAGTATGATTGCTATCCCGATCTGGCCGAGGACGAGCCCTATTTCGTCATCCGCGCCCATGATCCCCTGTCCAGCGCCCTGGTCGAGCTGCACGCCTATATCGGCGCGGGTCAGCCGGGCGCGGCGCATAACAAGCTGGCTGAGATTATGGAGCTGACCCGCGACCGGGCTCCGCGCCCGGCTGGCAGCCCGAAATACCGCGAGACCTTCGCCATCTCCCAGTCCATGGAGCAATGGCGCGACGCTCACCCCAAAAGCTGAGACGGAAAACGCAAACCGGCGCGCCGTGGGGAGCGGCGCGCCGGTTCAGTCAGCAGGCATTATCGTCAAAGACCAGACGCGGCCGGACGCACCCATACGGGGGGAGGGGTGGCGCGCCCGGCCGGCCGGTCACTCAACAGCGCAATCAGGCGGCGGACGCCTTCTTTGCGCCGGAGAGCAGCTTGGCGCCGGAGCGGCCATTGACCTCGATCCGGCGCGGCTTCATGGCCTCGGGCACTTCACGCTCGAGGCGGATGGTCAGAAGCCCGTTCTCAAGGCGCGCATCGCGGACCTGGATATGGTCAGCCAGGTGGAAGCGCCGCTCGAAGGAGCGCTCGGCAATGCCGCGATGCAGGAAATTGCGGGCTTCCTGAGTGTCGTTGACGGCGCGTTTGCCGGTCACGGACAGGACGTTTTCCTGGACCTCGACATCAATGTCTTTTTCCGAGAAGCCCGCCACAGCCAGCTCGATCAGGTATTCGTGCTCGCTGACCTGCTCGATATTGTAGGGCGGGTAGGCGACACCGGTCTCCTGCTTGGCGGCGGTGTCGATCATGTCGGCCAGCCGGTCAAAACCGACAATGGTCCGGTAGAGCGGGGTGAAGTCGACAGTACGCATAGTGATCCTCCTTCGAAGCGATCTGGCGGCCTCCCGTGCGGGAGAGCGCCCTTTGCATTGGCTGTTCCCTCTTGTCCGGCCCGCTTCAGCAGCGCCTTACAATCGGGCGGTTCAATCGCCAGGCCCCGTCTGGCGGCCCGACGAAACCGATGTGGGAATCGATTTTGCGCTCTTCAAGAGGCGCCCCGCCGACTTGCCGGAGCGGCGTGCTTTGGCCATGACTTGTGACCCTGGCCGCAACGGAGTTGCCTGATGAACCGGTCCGCCCGCCACCTGTCCGTCCTGGCGCTCTGCGCCGGCCTCAGTCTCTCGCTCTCCGCCTGTGGCGGCGATGCGCCCGATCCCGAGGCCCCGGCGGCGGACGGCCCGGCTGCTGATGCGGGGGACGCCGTGACGGATGATGTCGCCAGATCAGAAGCGTCAGAGGATCTCGCCTTCACCCGCCTGAGCGACGTCACGGCGGCGCCGTGGCGTGATGCAGCGGCGCGGGCGAGGGATGCTGCGCGCAATCCGGCCGACACGCTGGAATTTTTTGGCCTCGATCCGGCCTCCACCATCGTGGAGATCTGGCCGGGCGGAGGCTGGTACACCGATATTCTGGCGCCCTGGATCGCGGCCCATGGCGGGCGCTATGTGGCCGCCTGGCCGGCTGTGGAGCCCGACGACGCCGGCGCGATGGCGCTGCGCGGGCGGTTCGCGGCGCGTTTTGACCGCCCCGCCTTCGGCGAGCTGACCCTCATCGCGTTCGGCCCCGATGGATTTGATGGTCTGGAGCCCGGCTCTGCCGACGCCATTGTAACCTTCCGCAACACCCATAACTGGATGGCCGGCGGCTTTGTCGAAGAGGCGTTCGAGGCGCTGTTCGCGGCCCTCAAACCTGGCGGGCTGCTGGGCGTGGTGGAGCACCGCCTGCCTGCCAACCGGGTGCAGGACCCGCGCGCGGCGTCAGGCTATGTGCAGGAAGATTCTGTGGTTGCGCGGGCCGTAGAGGCGGGCTTTGAGCTTGTCGCCGCCAGCGAGATCAACGCCAATCCGGCTGACACCGCTGACCATCCGTTCGGGGTCTGGACCCTGCCGCCGGTGGGCCGCACCTCGCCGCTGGGCGAACCCCATGACCCGTCCTTTGACCGTACGCCCTTTGAAGAGATCGGGGAATCGGACCGGATGACGCTTCTGTTCCGCAAACCGGCGGCGCAGTGATGCTCGCCGTCCTTCTGGCCGCGCTGGCGCTCATCAGCGCCGAGGCGCCCGGGCCCGAGGCGCGCACCGTGCCGGCAGAGCGCGTATTTGCTTTCCTGCGCGATTATCACGCGCTTCCCGCAGACGAGCGCAGCGCATTCACCTTGCGCTATGTGCTGCAGGCGGACCCCGATCCGGACGGACGGGAATGGCGCTTCTGGACCCGGCTGGATGGTGACGACTGGCGCGTGCGGGAGCGCGGCCCCGACGGTGCGGTCACCCCGCCTGACCCCGAGCGCCTGTCAGCGGGCCTGCAGCTGGCCACCGACGCGCCCCAGGGCGCGGTGCGGGCCCAGGTCGGCTTCACGCTCAGCGCTGCGCCGGCCATGGACTACGATCTGGCTGAGCTGCAGGCGGCCCTGGCCCAGACCCGCGCCGCCATGCGCCGCTCGCTGGGCCTGCGCGCGTTGATCGCACCGCGCCCGCGCCGGATTGATTTCGCGTTCGAAGGCCCCGCGCCCGACGCCTTCGCCGTGTTTCCAGATGGCCGCGAGCTGGAGCTCACCAGTGTGTTTGAAAACGTGATCCAGCTCGATCCCGGCTCACGCGATCTGCGCGGGGCGCAGACGATCCGCTTCGCCCGCGCCCCGCTGCATGCCGTGATCGTCGTGGCGAACTAGGGATTTAGTTTTGGTGGTTATGCCGGGACTTGTCGGCTCTGCCCCTACTTCGCCGCCACCGTGAGGTCCGGCGCGTCCACATTCAGGAAGCCGCCCGACTGACGCTTCCAGAGCTGGGCGTAGACGCCGTCCTTCGCCAGCAGGGCGTCGTGGCTGCCCTGTTCGATGATGCGGCCTTTGTCCATCACCACCAACCGGTCCAGCATGGCGATGGTGGAGAGCCGGTGGGCGATGGCGATGACGGTCTTGCCCTCCATCAGCTGATAGAGTTGACCCTGGATTGCGGCCTCGATTTCAGAATCGAGCGCCGAGGTAGCTTCGTCCAGCACGAGGATCGGCGCGTTCTTTAGAAGGATGCGCGCAATGGCGATGCGCTGGCGCTGGCCGCCCGAAAGCTTCACCCCCCGCTCGCCCACATGGGCGTCAAAGCCTGTGCGCCCGTCTATGTCTGACAGGGCGGGGATGAAGGCGTCGGCCTGCGCCCGGCGCGCCGCTTCCATGATTGCGGCTTCATCCGCATCGCGCGATCCATAGGCGATATTGTCCCGGATCGAGCGGTGGAGCAGGGAGGTGTCCTGCGTCACCATGCCGATCTGCTGCCGCAGGGAGTCTTGCGTGACGAGCGCAATATCCTGCCCGTCAATGGTGATGCGGCCGGCTTCCAGCTCGTAAAAGCGCAGGAGCAAATTGACGAGGGTGGATTTGCCAACGCCGGACCGCCCAACCAGCCCCACCTTCTCGCCCGGCGCGATATCGAGGTTGAGACTTTCGATGACGCCGCTCTCTTTGCCGTAATGGAAAGAGATGCTTTCAAAGCGGATGGCGCCTTTAGATACGATGAGCGGTGTGGCGTCCGGTGCGTCCTTGATGGCCTGCTCTTGGGCGATGGTGTTGATGCCGTCCTGAATCGTGCCGACCGCTTCAAACAGGCTGGCCGTCTCCCACAGGATCCAGTCCGACATCGCCCTGATGCGCATGACGATGGCGACGGCCACCGCGACGACGCCCAGCCCCACGAGCCCCATCTGCCAGGCGACAAGGGTGGCGGCGGTGACGGCCACCAGCAGCACGGCGTTGAGCGTCTGTAATAGCGTGTAGAGCCCGGTGACGAGGCGCATCTGCTTGTAGACCGTGCCCAAAAAGCCGCTCATCGCATCGCGCGCATAGCCCTCTTCGCGGCGGGCATGGGCGAATAGCTTGATGGTCTGGATATTGGTGTAGCTGTCGACGACGCGGCCGGTCATTTCTGCGCGGGCGTCGGCCTGCTTCATGGAGATATCGCGAAGGCGCGGAATGAAGTGGAGGAGGAGCCAGATATAGGCCGCCAGCCACACGACCAGCGGGACCATCAGGAAGGGTTCGGCTCCGCCCACCAGCACCAGGGCGCCGATGAAATAGACGACCACGTAGACGAAGATATCGAGCACCTTCATCACGGTTTCGCGCACAGCCAGAGCGGTCTGCATCACCTTCTGGCTGACCCGGCCGGCGAACTCGTCCTGGAAGAAGCTCATCGACTGGCCGAGGATGTAGCGATGCGTCAGCCAGCGCGCGACCATCGGGAAATTGCCGAAAATCGTCTGGTGAGTGATCAGCGAATTGAGCAGCACCAGCAGCGGAAACCCGATCAGCACGAAGGCGGCCATGGCGATCAGCCCGGCGCCGTGCTCCTCAAACAATGTCTCGCGGTCAGCCGCCGCCAGCCAGTCCACCAGCGTGCCGAGAAATCCCAGGAACACCACCTCGAAGACCGAAATGATCGCTGTCAGCACTGAGAGTGTGATCAGCCAGGGCCAGACCGGGCGGGTGTAATAGGCGACAAAGCCGAGCAGGCCTTTCGGCGGCGCTTCCGGCTCGGTCGCGGGGAAGGGATCAACGCGGGTTTCGAAAAAGCGGAACATCAAACTCTCGATTTCAATAGCGGTGAATTCACAAGCGCCGGGACGGGGCTTGCCGACATGGCCGGACATGGTCTAGAACCTCAACCTATATTGAGGTCAAAGGCGAATGGCATGTCGATGGCGCCATCGGGCAAAAATCCGCACGCTTTGAGCGTTGGCGAACTGGCGGCCCGTGCCGGGGTCAGCGTCTCCACCTTGCACTTTTACGAGACAAAGGGGCTGATCGCCAGCTCGCGCACGGATGGAAACCAGCGCCGCTATGGCCGGGATATACTGCGCCGTGTGGCGGTGATCCGCGTGGCCCAGCGCGCCGGCGTGCCGCTGGCCGAGATACGCGATGCGCTCGACGCCCTGCCCGCCCGGCGCACGCCCAACGGCGCTGACTGGGCGAAACTCTCTGCGGGATGGAAAGCCGGGCTTGAGGCCCGCATCACCAGCCTGACGTGCCTGAAAGACCAGCTGGATGGCTGCATTGGCTGCGGCTGCCTGTCCCTGAGCGACTGCCCCTTGCGCAATCCCGGCGATACGCTGGCGGAAGAAGGGCCGGGGGCAAGACTGCTGGAGGGGTAAGCCGGAAACGGCGCCGGGAGAGGGCTCACGCCCCCTGACCCGGCCCGGAATTCTTCTTGCGTCTATTCAGCCGGGCAGCGCCCGCCGGTGAGGCGCGCCGCCGCGTCCGGATCGCTTTCAGTCTCTGCCGGCGTCACGCCCAGAAGGCAGGTGACCAGCAGATACAGATCAAGATGGTGCACCGGTCCGGTGGTCTGTCCTTGCGGGAAAGACGGGCCGGCGCCGATCAGCACCGTGTGCATGGACGGGTCCAGGGCGTCATAGCCGTGGGTCCCGCGCATGGTGAGCGCGCGGTCAGGCTCGGGCAATTGACCCGAGGTCAGCATCCATCCGGCATCGGCCATGATGAACACGTCCGGCCCGCGCGTGGGGTGGTCGATACGGATGTGGTCAGGCATCTCGCCGCGCCGCCAGACGTGCAGATTCGGGTGCAGGTCCACCATCGCCTGATAGGCCGCCTCGGCGGCTTCGGGCGTTTCGGCGTAGAGGTTCATGTAGGGCTGATAGGAATTGCCCCAGCGGCCATGCACCTCGGGAATGAACACCGAGTCGATGTCGAAATGATCATCAATGGTGATGACGCGCTCTGTGCTGATTTCCGCCATGCCGTGATCGGACAGGAAGATGAACTCGGTGCGCTCCAGCAGGCCGCGCTCGGCCAGACCGTCAATCATCTGGCCCAGAATGGCGTCCACGCGCTCGATCTCGGCGCCATAGCCCTCTGAATCGGGGCCGAAGCGATGTCCGGCGCCGTCAGGCTGGTCGAAATACAGGGCGATCAGGCGCGGGCGCAGCTCGGCAGGCCCGTCCAGCCAGGTCATCGCCGCCGCCGGGCGGTCCTCATAGGGCATGACATGGTGATAGGGGAACCAGCGCGTGGCGCGGTCGCCGTCAAACGCGTTTTCCGACGCCAGCCAGAACTGGATTGCGGTGCGTACGCCCTGGCGCTCGGCGGTGATCCAGAACGGTTCGCCATGCCACCAGCGCGGATCGCGCATGCTCTGGGGATTGGTGAAGCGCTCGTTGAGTTCGCGGTCCCAGGTATTGTTGTTGAGGATGCCGTGATCCTCCGGCCACAGGCCGGTGGCCAGCGAGGTGAACTGCACGAAGGTGGAGGTGGGCGTGACCGGGATCAGGCGCTCGGCCTGCATGCCCCGCGCGGCCAGGGCGCGCATGTTGGGCGCGTCATAAAGCTCCAGCGAATCCCAGCGCAGCCCGTCCACCGCGAACAGGACCACCAGGGTCTCGTCATCGGCGCCGGCGCGCGCATCAGCGGCGGGCGCGGCGGTCTCGGTCGTGGCGCAGGCGGCCAGCCAGAGCGCGGCGAACAGGGCGAGCGGGCGAAGGCGATGGAGCATGGGGATCATCCTGGAAACGGCTTGTGTGCGCACGGGTCTAACCTGCGGTTATGACAGCGCGGCGACAGGGTCAATCACGCGTGCGTGCGCATCAGCATTTCACCAGCCCGCCGCAAACCTCTGGCGCGCCCTGGCAGCACTCATTGACCAGAAAGCCCAGAAGCTCGCGGATCGCGTCGAAATCGGGCGCATAAATGCGCTGACGCCCGTCGCGGCGTACGGTCACCAGCCCGGCGCCCAGCAATACGCCCAGATGAGACGACAGATTGGACGCGCTCACCTGCGCCGCTTCGGCCAGCGCGCCCGCCGCCAGACCCTCCGGCCCGGCGCGCATCAGGGCGCGAAACACCGTCAGCCGGGTCTCATGCGCCAGCGCGCCAAGGCGCACGGACGCCTGACGGGTCGGCGCGTCCGGGGCGGTGGCAAGGGTGTCTGCGGTCATCAACTGATCCTCATTTCAATATCTCTTGAAATGTTTGAATGGGGATCGTATCACGGCGCATCAAAGCGGCAAAACCGGGCTGATCGAAGGGGCGGGCCATGAACATACTGATCCTGTGCACGGGCAATTCGGCCCGTTCGATTCTGGGCGAGGCGCTGTTCAATGCGCTGGGGGAGGGCCGGGTGAACGCCTTCTCCGCCGGGTCCAATCCCAAGGGTCAGCCGCACGCCGAAGCGCTCGCCACGCTGGCGCGCCATGGCCATGACGTGACAGGCTTCCGGTCCAAGCACTGGGACGAGTTCGAGGCGCCGGGCGCGCCGGTGATGGACGCGGTGATCACGGTTTGTGATTCGGCGGCCAATGAGCCCTGCCCGGTCTGGCCCGGCGCCCCGGCGCGCGCCCATTGGGGCCTGCCCGATCCCGCCTATATCGACGATCCCGAGGCCTGCCGCGCGGCGTTCGAGGCGACCTATGAGGCGCTGTCGGCGCGCATCCGCCATGTGCTGGCCTCCGGCGCCGGACCGGATGATCCCAAGGCGCTGAGCGCCGCCCTCAAAGCCGCTCACGAGGCTCACTCATGACCGATATCCCTGCAGAAAAACCCGCCTCCGGCCTTGGCGTCTTTGAAAAATGGCTGTCGCTCTGGGTGGCGCTGGCGATCGTGGCGGGTGTCGGCCTCGGGGCAGTGTTCCCCGGCGCGTTCAGCACGCTGGCGCAGTGGGAATACGCCTCGGTGAACATTCCCGTGGCCATCCTGATCTGGGCGATGGTCTATCCCATGATGATCAGCGTGGACTTCACCAGCCTCGCGCGCGTCCACGAAAAGCCCAAGGGGCTGATCATCACCATCGTGGTGAACTGGCTGATCAAACCCTTCACCATGGCGGCGCTGGCGGTGGTGTTCTTCGAGTTTGTGTTTGCGCCCTTTATCCAGCCAGAAGACGCCGCCCAGTACATCGCCGGCCTGATCATTCTGGGCGCCGCGCCATGCACCGCCATGGTGTTCGTCTGGTCCCAGCTCACCAAGGGCGACCCCAATTACACCCTGGTTCAGGTGGCGGCCAATGACGTGATCATGGTGTTCGCCTTCGCCCCCATCGTGGCGATCCTTCTGGGCGTCACCGACCTCACCGTGCCGTGGGACACGCTGCTCCTGTCGGTGCTGCTCTATGTCGTCATCCCGCTTGTCGCCGGGGTGGCGACGCGGGTCTGGCTGTCCCGGGGGTTGGCCAAGCCTGATGCGGAGGCGCGCGTGGCGGGCTTCACGGGCCTCGTCAAACCGGCCTCGGTGATCGGCCTCATCGCCACGGTGGTGCTGCTGTTCGGCTTTCAGGGCGATGTGATCCTGGAGCGCCCGCTGGTCATCGCCATGATCGCCGTCCCGCTGCTCATTCAGGGCTATGGCATTTTCGCCGTCGCCTATTTCGCCGCCTGGGCGTGGAAGACGCCCCACCGCATCGCCGCGCCGTGCGCGCTCATCGGCACGTCGAACTTTTTCGAGCTGGCGGTGGCGGTGGCCATCGTCCTGTTCGGGGTCAATTCCGGCGCGGCGCTGGCCACTGTGGTGGGGGTGCTGGTGGAGGTGCCGGTGATGCTGTCGCTGGTGGCGCTGGCCAACCGCACGCGGCGCTTCTTCCCGGAGAATTGAGCCTATGAGCCCCGATACGCCGCAAATGGACGAGGCCTCCTTCCGCCTGCCCGAGACCGGGCAACTATTCCCGCCGGCGCGCAGCACGCACCGGCCGCGCATCCTGCTGCTCTACGGCTCGCTGCGGGACGTGTCCTACAGCCGTCTGGCGGCGGAGGAGGCGGCGCGCATTCTGGAGCGGCTGGGCGCGGAGACCCGCTTCTTCAACCCGTCCGGCCTGCCGCTTCCCGATGATTCCGACGCAGACCACCCCAAGGTCGCCGAGCTGCGTGAGCTGGTGACCTGGTGCGAGGGCATGGTGTGGTCCAGTCCCGAACGCCATGGCGCCATGACCGGCGTGATGAAATCCCAGATCGACTGGATCCCGCTCTCGCTGGGCGCGGTGCGGCCCACGCAAGGCAAGACGCTGGCGGTGATGCAGGTGTGCGGCGGGTCGCAAAGCTTCAACGCGGTCACCCAGCTGCGCGTGCTGGGCCGGTGGATGCGCCTGATCACCATCCCCAACCAGTCCTCCATCGCCAAGGCCTGGGCCGAGTTCGGGCCGGACGGGCGCATGCGCCCCTCGCCCTATTATGACCGGATCGTGGACGTGATGGAGGAGCTCATGAAATTCACCCTCCTGACCCGCGATTCAGCCGATTATCTCGTGGACCGGTATTCGCAGCGCAAGGAAACCGCCGAGGCGCTGATGGCGCGGGTGAACCAGCAGGCCCTGTAACCCGGGCCTGTGAACCCGGACCAGTGAATCCGGACGCCGCGCGCGCCTCGACACCGGGGCCGTTCGCGCCGTAGCATCGCGCGCCAGACCTTGGAGCGTCCCATGATCCTCGCCGCCATCGCCTTCGCCGCCCTCGCGTCCAGCGCCGAGGCGCCCGGCGCCTACGAGCTGCGCCTGGAGGAGCGGGTTTGCCGCGTCGTGCTGGATGCGCCGTCGGGCGCGCCGGAAGGATCGCTGGTCACGGTGGATGGCGCAGCCGGTCTGGTGCTGGCCTTTCCAGATTGCCCGGCCGGACTGGACGAGGCGGCGTTCTGGCGGCTCAACACGGCTGACAGCGTGCTGACCCTGTTTGATGGCATGGGCGGGGTGCTGCTGACCGCCGCTCCGGGCGAGCGCCGCGGCTGGGCGGGCGAGACCGCCGCCGGGGCGCCGGTGCAGCTGATCCGGCGCTGAGCGCACCCGGCAGGCGCGCAGCCTCGACAAGACGCGCCGCCAGCGGTTAAACCGGCCCCGATAACTATCTGACAGACCCAAAGACGCCGCCCGTCAGAGGCGGCGCAAGGAGGAAGCCCCATGTCCGGCCCCCGCGAGATTCCCCACTACATAAACGGCCAGCGCGTCGCCGCGACGTCGGGACGTCATGGTGATGTGTTCGATCCCAATACCGGGAGCGTGCAGGCGCGCGTGGGACTGGCCAGCGCCGCGGAGATGGACAAGGCGGTGGATATCGCCAAAGCCGCCCAGCCGGCCTGGGCCGCCACCAATCCGCAGAAACGCGCCCGCGTCCTGTTCCGCTTCAAGGAGCTGATGGAGCGCGAGATCGACGATCTGGCCTATTTGCTGGCCACCGAGCACGGCAAGGTCGTCGCTGACGCCAAGGGCGATATTCAGCGCGGGCTGGAAGTGATCGAGTTCGCCTGCGGCGCGCCGCACCTGATGAAGGGCGAGTAGACCGAAGGCGCCGGGCCGGGCATTGAAGTCTACTCCATGCGCCAGCCGCTGGGCGTGGTGGCGGGCATCACCCCGTTCAACTTCCCCGCCATGATCCCGATGTGGATGTTCGGCGTGGCTATCGCATGCGGCAACGCCTTCATCCTCAAACCGTCAGAAAAAGACCCCAGCGTGCCGCTGCGCCTGGCCGAGCTGATGACCGAGGCGGGCCTGCCCGACGGCGTGCTCAACGTGGTCCATGGCGACAAGGAGGCCGTCGACGCCATCCTGCACCATCCCGACATCAAGGCGGTGAGCTTTGTGGGATCGTCCGACATCGCCCAGTATGTCTATGTGACCGGCGCGCAGAACGGCAAGCGCGTGCAGGCCATGGGCGGCGCCAAGAACCACGCCATCATCCTGCCCGACGCCGATCTCGACCAGGTGGCGCGCGACCTGATCGGCGCCGCGTTCGGCTCGGCCGGCGAGCGCTGCATGGCTCTGCCCGTGGCGGTGCCGGTGGGCGACAAGACCGCCGACGCCCTGATCGAAAAATTGCTGCCCGAGATCGAGAAACTCGTTCCCGGCGCCTCCACCGATCCCGACGCCGCTTATGGCCCGGTGGTCTCCGCCGCCCACAAGGCGCGGGTGGAAAGCTACATCCAGATGGGCGTGGACGAGGGCGCCGAGCTGGTCGTGGACGGGCGCGGCTTCTCCTTGCAGGGCTATGAGAACGGCTTCTTCATCGGGCCGAGCCTGTTCGACAAGGTGCGCGCGGACATGCGCTCCTACCAGGAAGAGATTTTCGGCCCCGTGCTGCAGATCGTGCGCGCGCAGGATCTCGAGGAAGCCGCGCGCCTGCCCAGCGAACACCCCTATGGCAATGGCGTGGCGATCTTCACCCGCAATGGCCTGGCCGCGCGCGAGTTCGCCTCCAAGGTCAATGTGGGCATGGTGGGCGTGAACGTGCCGATCCCGGTGCCGGTGGCCTATCACACCTTTGGCGGCTGGAAGCGCTCGGCCTTTGGCGACACCAACCAGCACGGCATGGAAGGGGTGCGCTTCTTCACCAAGATCAAGACCGTCACCCAGCGCTGGCCCACCGGCGAGGTGTCAGATCAGGCGTTTGTCATTCCGACGATGGGGTAGGGGTGAAGCGCCCGCTCAGGGCGCATCCACCTTTTCCGCCAGCCAGGCTTTGACCAGCGACTGATAGGGCATGCCGCGCTTGTTGGCGGCGATCTTGATGCGCTCCAGAAGCGCGTCGGGCAGGCGGATGGAGATCGAGGTGGCGCTGGGCTTGAGATTGGGCAGCCGGACGCGCTCTGCCTGGGTCCAGTCAATATGGCTGGCGGAGTCGTGGCTCTCCCAGTAGGCGCGCTCTTCCGCCTCGCTCTCGAAGACGGGGACGGGGTCAGGTTTCCGGGCCATAAATCGCTCGCTCTCTCCGGCTCATGTCGCGCGCAAAGAACAAAATGACATGCAATCGGCGGGCTGTCTTCACCCCGCCTTGCGCATCAGCGCCACATCCTTGACCGGGATCTCGATGGCCAGCCTCAGTCGGGCTGCGACCTGGCGCAATGTGGTCTCGCGGTAGAACACCACATGGGTGGGGTCGAGGCGGTAATGCCAGCGCGCGAAGGCGGAATCGTCGGTCTGGAAGCCCGTCATGACGGCCAGCCAGCCGCCGGGCTTGATGAGGCCGGCGAGGGTTTCGAACTCGGTCCACGGATCGTGGAAATGCTCGGCGGTTTCGGTGCAGGTCACAAAGTCGTATTGCGCCTCCAGCACCTGCCGGTCCGGCGCAAAGAGCGGGTCGTAGAGCGCCATCTCATGGCCCGCCTCGGTCAGCATCGCCGCCAGCGCCGGCCCCGGCCCGCAGCCATAGTCGAGCCCGCGTGATCCGGGCTGCAGCCGGGCCAGCAGCGGATCGGCCAGCTTTGACAGAAAGCGCCGGTAGCCCGGATCATCAGGGTGGTTCTCGTGCAGCTTGTACTGGGCGTGCTCGGCGTGCGGCGTCAGGTAATGGCGCGGGTCCAGGAATTTCGCCTCACACGCGCGGCAACGCCAGTAATCCTTGCCGTCCACGCTTGAGAAGGGCGACGGCTCCGGCGTGCGGCACACCGGGCAAAGGGCGGGGGCTGCGCTGAACGGGGCTCGCGGGCTCATGGCGCGTGTTATAGACCCCGCCGCGCTGAACGGAAGCTGTCCCATGCCGACCCCGCTCCACACTGAACGCCTGGAGGCCGTCCATGACGCCGTGCGGGCGCTGGGCGCGCGCCGGATCGCCGATCTGGGCTGTGGCGACGGCGATTTCCTGATCCGCCTCGCGCAGGACAAGGCCATCGACCACATCACCGGCGTGGAGATCAGCCGGGCGCGGCTGGCGGATTTGACGGCGCGGCTGGCTAAGGCGGGCCCGGACGTTCAGGCGCGCGTCACCTTGCGCCATGATACGCTTACGCAAGCCCGGCGCTGGATCGCCGGGGCTGACTGCGTGGTCATGGTGGAGGTGATCGAGCATCTGGACCCGGCCGAGCTCACCCAGCTGGAGCGGCGCATATTGATGGAGGCGCGCCCGCCCGCCCTGATCCTCACCACGCCCAACGCCGAATACAATGCGCGCCTGGGCGTGCCCGCCCATCGCTTGCGCCATCCCGGGCACCGGTTTGAATGGACGCGGGCGCAGTTTCGAGACTGGACACGCCGCGCTGCGGGCCGGGCCGGATATGGCGCCGGGTTTCAGGACATGGGCGGGGTCGACCCAGACATTGGCGGCGCCAGCCAGATGGCCATCCTGATCCGTCACGGGGACCGGTCATGAGCGCGCCTGCAGACCCTGCGCCCCTTCCGGACACAAGCCCCGACACGCTGCGACCCCATGCGCGCCTGATCGCCTTCAGCCTGATCTGCGCCTTCCTGTCGGCGCCGGGCCAGACCTTCTTCATCGCCGTCTTCACGGCCCCCATCGCCGCCAGCATCGGGCTTGGGCCCGGTGCTATGGGCGCGCTCTACATGGGCGCGACGCTGGGCGCCGCGGCGATCCTCCCGTTCGCCGGATCGTGGATCGACCGGCTGGATTTGCGTCTTTATGCGGGCCTGGTGCTGGGCGGTTTGGCGCTGGCCTGTTTTGTTATGGCCGGCGCCAATGGAGCGCTGGGCGCGGGCCTTGGATTTCTCCTGCTGCGCCTGACCGGGCAGGGCCTGATGACCCATGTGGCGATGACCGCCACCGTGCGCTTCTTCACCCGGGTGCGCGGCCGCGCCCTGTCCATCGTAGGCCTGGGCCTGCCCCTGTCTGAAGCACTGACGCCGGCCGCAGCGCTGGGCCTGATTGCGCTGGCGGGCTGGCGCGAGGCTTATGTGGTTGTCGGCGTCGTCGTTCTGGTGCTGGCCTTGCCGCTCACTCAAGCGCTGATCGCGCGCAAGCCCCGGTTCAACAAGCCGGTCCGGGCGGAGGGGGCGGAGAAGCCCTCTACCTGGGCTGCCGCGCGCCAGCTCGCTTCCAGCCGCCATTTCTGGCTGATCCTGCCGTTGATCATCTTCCTGCCGTTCGCGGCGACGGGTCTCCTGTTCCAGATTCTGCCGCTGGCCGAGGCGCGCGGCTGGCCTGTGAGCTGGCTGGGCGCCGCCTTCATCGGTTTCGCCGCCGGCCATGCGCTGGGCTTGATTGTCGTGGGCCGTCTGATCGACCGGTATGGCGGCACGCGGCTTCTGCCGCTGATGAATCTGCCGACGCTGGCCGCGCTCGGCGTGCTGGCCGGCAGCGGGCATCCGCTGGACCTCATCGCCTTTCTCACCGCCATGGGCATAGCGTCGGGCCTCGCCCAGAGCGCCGTGGCCGCCATGTGGGTGGAGGTCTATGGCGTGGAACAGGCCGGGTCGGTGCGCAGTTTTGCGGTGATGATCATGGTCGCCTCCACCGCCGCCGGACCGGCTGTGCTGGGCGCGTTGTTGGAGGCCGGCGCCGGACCCGCCATGATCGCCGGGCTGCTGGGCGCCAGCGTGTTCACCTTTTCCGGTCTTGCTGCGCTGTCGCCGGCTCAGCAGCAGCGCTAGATCTGCAGCCGGTAGCCGCCGGTTTCGGTGATCAGCAGGCGGGCGTTCTGGGGGTCGGGTTCGATCTTCTGGCGCAACCGGTAGACATGGGTTTCCAGCGTGTGGGTATTGGCCTCGCGGTGATAGCCCCAGACCTGGTCCAGCAGCTCCTCGCGCGCCACCGGCTTGCCGCCGGCGCGGTACAAGTATCTCAGAATACTGGTCTCTTTTTCGGTCAGGCGGATCTTCTTCTCCTCGGCGGTGAGGAGAAGCTTCATCGCCGGTTTGAACCGGTAGGGGCCCAGCGGCAGCACCGCATCCTCGCTGGCCTGATGACGCTTGAGCTGGGTGTTCACCCGTTCGAGCAGCACCACGAACGAGATCGGCTTGGCCAGAAAATCGTCTGCGCCCGAACGCAGGCCCAGCACGTGATCGGCGTCGCCAGACTGGGCGGTGAGCAGGATGATGGGCGTGGTTATCCCGTCCTTTCGCAAGTGCCTGCAGGCCTCGCGCCCGTCCATATCCGGCAGGCCGACATCCAGGATGATCAGGTCCACCGGCTCGGATTTGGCCAGTTCCATGCCGGGTTTGGCCGCGTCGGCGGTCAGGACGGCGAAGCCATCCTCGAAGCCAAATTGCTCGGCCAGCGCCTCGCGCAGCAAGTCGTCATCATCGACCAGGAGAATGGTGTGCGTCGTCATGGCGGGCGCTCCCTGGCCGGACGATCAAGGGTCCAGCCTTGCCTGTTCCGCCGCCCGGCGCAAGCGCTGGCGGCAAGCGCACTGCCTACTCCAGCGCGCCGCGCCCGGCGATTGACGCGTGGGTGAGCGGTGTCAAACTTTGCGTGATAGCGGCGTGGACAGCCGCGCCGCGCGATGGGGGACAGATATGGGCCAAACCCGGTTCTTGTGGTGTCAAAACGCCCCCTCAAAGGGTCATGAGGACGCGCTACGGGGTCATGAAGACGCGCTGCGGAGTCAAAAACGCCCGCAACATGTCACCACCACCGGCGCGGACGGCTCTGAAGCCGTCACGTCCGGCTTTCTGGCGGGCGGCGATTTTGGTCCGGTGCGCGCCGTCATCGGCCGCTCGGGTAGAATCGCGGCGGATCTGAAACACGAGGGCGACGGCGCCACCCCGGTGGGCGCCTGGCCGGTGCGCCGCGCGCTGTGGCGGCCTGACCGGCTGAAACGCCCGGACACCGCGCTGGTCCTGGACCCTATCGGGCCGGATGACGGCTGGTGTGATGATCCGGCGGACCCCGCCTATAACCGTCCCGTCCGGCTGCCCTGGCGGGGCCGCTGCGAGACCATGACGCGCGAGGACGGGCTTTACGACATCGTCGTGGTCCTCGGCCATAATGACGACCCGCCGGTTACCGGCCTGGGCTCGGCCATCTTCCTCCACTGCGCCAGTCCGGACTACGCGCCCACCGAAGGCTGCATCGCCATTGCGCGCGATGATCTGGTGGCGCTGCTGAAGGTGCTCAAAGCGGGCGATGTGATCGAGGTGGGGTAAGGGGGGGAGCGCGCCTTCTTGTCCTCCCCCGCTTGCGGGGGAGGTGGTCCGAAGGACCGGAGGGGGGAGGCCGCATCTGCCAGGTTTGCAGATGATCGTTCTGCTGATCCCCCCCGCGCCCCGGGGCGGCCCCCCCCCCCCCAGCGGGGGGGGGCCCCCCCCCGGCGGGGGGGGCCGGCCCCCCCCCCCGCCCCGGGGGGGCTCAGCAGAACGATCCTCTGCAAACCTGGCAGATGCGGCCTCCCCCCTCCGGTCCTTCGGACCACCTCCCCCGCAAGCGGGG
>JAIUMW010000017.1 GCA_022565365.1 Oceanicaulis sp. | reverse complement strand
GGGGGGGGCCGCGCCGGGGGACGGAATCCGTGCGCCCTGGTGTATCTGGCGACCTTCTATGCCGGCCTGACCGGCAGTCCGGTCCAGGGCGCGCTGGTGATGGCCGGGTTCGGGCTGGGCACCATCCCCGCCCTCACTGCGCTGGCTGGCGGCGCAGCGTCGGTGGCGACCCTGCTGCGCCGCCCAATCTGGCGCTATCTGGCCGCCGCCCTGCTGGCGGGCCTTGCCATGCTCACGGCGCTGGGCGTGTGGGGCGCGCACGGGCCGTAGGCGCAAGGCGCAATCCGCCGAGCACAATGGCGCGTATAAGGGGCGTGTTCAGGAGACCGCCCATGATCCGCACGCTCACAGCTCTTTTGGTCCTCATCATGACAATCGCCGCCTCGCCTGACGCCCGTGCCGCCGACGAGCCGGCCTTTGAGCTGGTGCGCGCTGCAGGCGCGATCCAGATACGCGACTACCCCGCCATGATCCTGGCCGAGGTGGAGGTGCGCGGCGATATGACGAGAGCGGGCAATCAGGGCTTCCGCCCGCTGGCGGGTTTCATCTTCGGCGATAATCAGGCCCCCGGCGGCGAGGGCGCCAGCGCCAATATCGCCATGACCAGCCCGGTGATCCAGACCCGGTCAGAGCGCATCGCCATGACCTCCCCCGTCACCCAGACCCGCTCCGGTGCGCAGGCCGATGCCTGGCGCGTCGCCTTCATCATGCCGGCAAGCTGGACCATGGAACCGCTGCCGCGCCCCAATGACCCGGGCGTGACCCTGCGCGAGCAGCCCGCCCGGCGCCTGGCCGCCATCCGCTTTTCCGGCGGCCCCAATGAGGACCGCTTCGCCCGCAAGGCCGAAGAGCTCGCCGCGTTCCTGAATTCGGAGGGCTTGGAGATCATCGGCGAGCCGGTCTATGCCCGCTACAACCCGCCCTGGACCCCCACCCCGATGCGGCGCAACGAAGTGCTGATCGAAATCGCGCGGCCCGGCTAGGGCAGGGCTGGCGTATCAGCCGTCATTGGCCACCCGTGCTTCGTCGCGCAGCTTCAGGAAAAATCCGGTGATCTCTTCGGGCGTCGCGCGCTCGGCGGCGCCGGCCGTGACCTGCTCCTGGGTCCAGATCCAGGACGTGGCGGGGTCGTGCAGCATGGCCCATTCGCCGAACACGCGCTCGGGCGCGGGCTCGGCCACGTGCAGCCTGACCTCCAGATGGCGGTCATCGCGGCTGATGCGGTCCAGCGTACGCCGCACCGGCTCCTCGTCGCCTTCCAGCCATTGAAGATAGATGTCGGCGCGGCAGATCAGGGCGCCCGTCACGCCGTCGCGCTCATTGCAGCGCCGGGCGTCCATCAGGATGCCGCGCAATATGCCGGTGTCAAAACCGAACGGCCGGGACGTATAGATCGCCCGAAACACACTCATCGCTTTCACGCCCCCTGCTGCCGCCCGCCCTGACCAGCCCGGCCCGCCGATACACCCGCCCGCCCTTGGGGCGCGCGTGATCAAAGGCAAGCGCGGCTGAACGCCTCGGGCGGAACATAGATCAGCGAGAAGGCGCGGCCAGTGCGCGCCGGGGAGAAATTAAATCGGGCCGGGAGGATCGTCCTGCAAGGCGGGCTCTGCGTCCGCATCCTCGCCTTCCGTCCGCTCGCCCTCCAGCGGGGCAAGCCCGTAGGGCGCCACCAGCTTCCAGACATGATCGGGGATCATGGACTTCATGCGCCTCGGCTCCTGACGGCGCAGATGCAGCACGGTTTCAGACGCCTTCATCTCCACGCGCGCCCGGGCGAACTCCAGCCCTCTGGGGCCGATCCGGGGCATCAGCCAGGCCACCAGCGGGCGCACCCAGTCGGGCATGCCGCGCAAGGGCAAGCCGCCCGCCGCGCGCTCGGTATTGGCGATGAAGCCCGTCACCGCCGACTGGCGTTTGCCTGCCGAGCCGGGTTCGGCCAGCGCCACCTCGCCTTCGATCAGCGAGATCAGCTCCTCGCCGGTTTCGTTTCGCACCAGCAGCCATTGCTCGCCCTGCCCGCCCATATAACCCACCGTGATGTCGGCCAGCACATTGGTGTAGTCCACGCAGGTGCGGCAGGTCAGCGGGAAGAAATCGGGGGGCAGTTTGGAGATCGGCAGTTTCAGGAAGGGAATGGTTTTGACCTGCCCGTTCTCGAAGCGCAGCTCCACCTGATAATCGGCGCGGAACTCCAGATAGGTGATGGTGTCGGGCTCATCGGACAGTAGCGCCAGAAAATCATGGAAACGCTCGGTGGTCGTATTGTCCGAGCACGGGGTGCCAATCACGTAGAGTTTTTCGAGGCCCAACTCCTCCTCCAGGGCGCGCAGGGCGTAGACCTGACACGGAATGCCGATGACAGCGACGCGTTTATAGCCGCGCTCGCGCACCGGTTCGAGCAGGGCCAGTAGCGGCGCATAGCCCATGCGCATGCCGCGCACCTGCGCCATGCCCTCGGCCTTGGTGACCAGAACCGGCACAGGCTTCCACCGGTCCTCCGGGTCGGGCGCCATGGTCAGCACCACATCCACGGCGTCCCGCTCCAGAAGGCGCTCGGCGAGGCGTGTCGTGATGCCGGTCCATTGCGCGCCGGGCCGCGGGGCTTTCAGCGAAGCGCGCACCATGCGCCGGAACGGACCGAAATGCAGCTCGTCCGGGCGCTCCGGATCGCGGATGCGTCCATGCACTTTCGCTTCGAGGCGCCCATAGTCCGGCTTGATGAACTGGCAGGCGCGTCCGCAGGCCTTGGGATCTTCCATGCGCGACACGCCGCAATCGGTGCACAGATGGCGCGCGACCGGTTCGCGCACGGGCGGCGCCGTGACGGCATTGGGTTCAGGAGCGGTCATGCCTCATCCCTCAGCGCATTGAGAAAGGCTTCAACCGGGACAAGGCTGTCCTGCGGCGCTTCTTCCTGGGGCAGATGACCCACTTGCGGGAGGACAACCAGCTGCGCGGCCGGCAGAGCGCCCAGATAATCTTGCGCATTGGAGACCGGGATCAGCCGGTCATCCTCGCCCCAGAGCAAGAGCACCGGCGCCTGAAGCGCGCGCAGGCGCGGCAGCGGGTCGGTCAATATGGTCTGCTCCATGCGGTGGATCAGAGCGAGCCGCGCCCCCGGCGCCCGAAGAAGATCATAATACCGGGCCACCACATGCGGCTCGAGGCGCGCGCGATCGCTATAGCTCTGGTCCAGATTCATCTTCACCACAAAGCGCGGCAGCACGGCGCGCATGGCGTGGGTGACGGCGCCGATTTTGGGCGCCTCGCCATATTCAAACCCGGCGCTGGCGAAGCCGTCCGGCGCCACCAGCACCAGCCGCGACACCCGGTCCGGGAATTCGCTGGCGAACGACCAGGCGATCCGTCCGCCCACGGAATTGCCGATAATGGCCGCTTCGCCAATCTCCAGCCGGTCCATCAGACCCAGGAGCAGTTCAAACGCGCGCGCATCGTCATAGCGCCCGGTCGGGTCCGGCGGCGACAGGCCGGAGCCTGGCAGATCGAAGCGCACCACGCGGTAGCGTCCGGACAAGGCGGCGGCCCAGTCCTCCCACGTGTGCAGGCTGGATCCAAAGCCGTGAATCAGGATCACGGCGGGCGCGCCCTCCGGCCCGTCCACGCGCACGTGCAGGCGCGCGCCCTCCACCTCGATCATGTCCGAAGCGGACCGCAAATAGGCCGCCTCCAGCCGTTGGCGCGACAGGTCCGGCGTCCATAGCCAGACCCCTACGGCCACCAGCACGCCAACGACCACCGCCGCGATGAGAAGTGTCTTGTCCATAGGGTTCGGCGTCCTTGCGAGTCAGGCGTCCAGTTTGGTTGACACTTCAACCTCGCTTATCGGCGCAGCGCCGTCCAGTGGGGGCCCTACAGCCACTCCGCCACCAGCGGCCTCAGCGACAGCTTCGCCCGCAGCCTTGCGGCGATCAGATACACGCCCGCCACCTTGCGCTGGATATAGGCGAGATCCACCGGCGGGGTGTGGTTGAAGCCGGCGGCCTGCAGGGCGGCGCCCTCCTCGCGAAGCCGGTCCACCAGCCCGGCGCCGGCGAAATCGAATGGCACATCCGAACCCAGCGGCGCCCGGCCCGCCAGCTCCACCCCCCGCCCCGCCACCCGCGCTCTGCGGCCCAAGCGGCCCGACGGGGTCGCCACGCCGCGCGGTGTCTCCTCAGCCATGGTGCGCTCCCGGATCTGGTGTCCCGGCAGCAGGTTCTAGGGCGCGGCGGCCCAAGGTCCCGGCGCAAAACCCGACTAATTGAGGTTAGCGAGCCGCAGCACGCACAGCGGTATTGTGACAGGTGTTGGCAAGAGGAGGGCGTCCAGATGATCAGTGATACTGCCGTTTCCCAAGAAGCGCATAAGGACGCCTGCGCCGGGGCGCCGGCGTCTCTGTCAAAGGCTCCCCCTTTTCACCTGCAACTCGAAGCCGAGTCGGAGGGTTTGCGCCGCCATGCGATGCGGCTGACGCGCAACTGGCATCGCGCCGAGGACCTGGTGCAGGAAACCCTGACCAAGGCCTGGGCCAGCCGCGAAGGCTTTACGCCCGGCACCAATCTGGGCGCCTGGCTCCACACCATTTTGCGCAACACCTTCCTCAGCGATGTACGCAAGCGCTGGCGCGAGGTTGCAGACGCGGATGGCCAGCTCACAGCCCAGTTGTCTCAACCGGCTCCGCAGGATCATGTGGTGGCGCTATCCGAGCTTATGAAGGCGATGACCGCCCTGCCCGACAGCCAGCGCGATGCGCTGGCGCTGGTGGGCGCGTCCGGCTTCACGCACGAAGAGGCGGCGAGCCGTATGGGCTGCGCCATCGGCACGGTCAAAAGCCGTGTTTCGCGCGCCCGCGCCTCGCTCGGCGCGCTCCTGTCGGTCAGCACACCGGACCGCGCATGAACGGGAACGCCTGACGCCATCGGGCGTTGGTTTCAGGTGGCCGGACCGGTTCCTGACGAACCCCGCTGCGCCTTCCCCCATGCGGCGGGCGACGTCCACCGGCCCGGTCACAACCCTGCAGGAGGCGCCTGCGCATCCATCCCGCCCCCCGGGATCAAGGAGACTTTCATGACACATCCAGCCAACACGACCCACGCACACGGCGCCGGCGGTTTCGGGTTCGCCCGCGACGGCTATCACCGCGCGCAGATCCATGATCTCAAAGCGTCTGACATTGACGGCGCGAAAGTGCATGACCGCGCTGACGATTCCATCGGCTCGGTCACCGAGCTGATGGTCGGCACGAACGGCCACATCACCCACGCCGTGATTGATGTCGGCGGCTTCCTCGGCATGGGCGCCCATTCGGTCAAGCTGCCGTTTGATCAGCTCACCGTGCTGAGCAAGACCGACGGGAAGGACGTGCGCGTCCATCTCGACACCACCAAGGACCAGCTCAAGGCGATGCCGCACCACAAGGGCCACTAGACCCTCAAGGCATTGAATACGGCGAGGCCGCACAAGCGATTGTGCGGCCTCTTTCGTGTGCGCGCGCGGCGCTGGCGCCCGGACATGCCCCCCGGGACATGCAAAGGGGCCCGCTTGCGCGGACCCCTGAGCCGTTCAGTTTGTCAGAGCGACTAGGCCTCGTGGGCGGGCATCGCTTCGAGCTGCGCGCGGGTCATGTCGACCTGGACGCGGACACTGTCATTGCTCTGGCTCCAGCCGATCCGGGCGTCATCGATCGGCAGGTTCACCGTGTGGGCGCCCATGCCGAGGAAGCCGCCAATATCGACCAGCAGGCTGAGCACGTCGTCATCGCCGCCGATCACAACGTTCTTGACCGAACCCACCTTGTTGCCGGCGGAGTCGAACACATCGGCGTTCATCAGGCGATCAACGGTGCGCTCTTCGGAGCCAAGCATGGCGTAGTTGTCGGCAAACACGGCGCGCGAACGGGCGGCGTCCGCTTCCTGACGCGTGACGCGGGCTGCTTCGGTGCGCGCAGCCGTGGTCTCGGCCTGAGCGGCGGTGCGGGCGGCAGCCGTTTCGGCCTGGGCCGCGGCGCGGGTTTCGCGCGCTTCGGTTTCAGCTGCGGTGCGGGCTGTGCGCGTTGCGGCGGCGTCGGCACGGGCCTCAGCGGCGGCGTCGGTCCGCGCCGTGGCGGCGACGGCCGAGGATTCTGCAGCCCGGGTCTGGGCCGGCGTCATCTGGGCGCGCGGCTGGGTCGTGGCGCTGGCGCGTGCATCGCCATTGCGGGCGTCGAAGCTGGCGCGCAGCAGGTCATCATTCCACTGCGGCAGGATTTCAAGCTCTTCGCGCGTCATGGAGATGACCACGAAAAAGTCTTCCAGCTCATCGGTGGTGTCGCTGTCGGAGACGAAGAACAGCTCGTCAATGCTGACCAGAACGGTATGGACGCCCAGGCCCAGGAAGCCGCCGACATCCACGAGGACGCCATGAATGGCGCCGTCCTGGGTCATGACGATGTCCTTGATCCGACCGACACTGTTCCAGTCATTGCGGTCAGAGCTGAACGTGTCCGAACGCGTCCAGCGCGAATGCGCCTGGCCGGTGGCGGCGTCGGCATTGCGGTTGCGCAGCGCAGACGCGCTGTCGCTCTCGGCGTCAAGATTATAGACCGACATGCCCGTGAACGAGCTGGACAGGAAGGCCGGAACGGACGCGTGCGCGCTGGCTTCGGCGGCGGCGCGGGTTTCCGTCTGCGCTGTGACCTGGACGGCGCCGGCGTGCGCGGTCACGCCGAATGCGGTGACGGCGGCGATCGCGGTAGTGATCAAAAGTTTCTTCATGGGGAACTCCATCTGTTTTCGTGCGTCCTGTTTTCAAGGCCACTCGACCAACAACACGGCGCGCCCGATTGCGTTCCCGATCTACAAATATTTTTACAGCTTTTGTAAACGAATATGAACAAGATCGTCTTTGGATAATTTATATTTATCTGTTTTTGCGCGGCGTCCTGACGACTTTGCTGGGCGCAATCCTGCCTGCCGCCCGCGATAACCCGCCCTGATCCGGCGGACCGGCGCCGCGCCCTTGACGCGCCGCGCCGCACACCCGACAGCGGGGGCCATGGCGATGAACCCGGATACACACACTCAGGTCGACGCGCTGGTCGTCGGGGCCGGCGCGGCGGGACTGTTCTATGGCGCGCGGGCGGGCGAGATGGGGCTCCGCGTACTGGTCGTCGACCACGCCGCCAAACCAGCCGAAAAAGTGCGCATCTCTGGCGGCGGACGGTGCAATTTCACCAGTATTCACACCGCCCCGCACAACTTCATCAGCGCCAATCCCCATTTCGCCAAGTCGGCGCTGGCGCGCTATACCCCGCAGGATTTCACTGACCAGCTCGCGCGCCATGCCATCACCTGGCACGAGAAGACGCTGGGCCAGCTCTTTTGTGACGGCCGGTCGGGCGCGATCATCGACATGCTGCTCGGCGATCTGCAAAAGGCCGGCGGAGAGCTGCGCCTCAATACCGCCGTCCAGGACATCGCGAAGACCGAAGCAGGCTTCCGCGTCACCACATCGGGCGGCGTGATCGAGGCGGCGCGCCTGGTGATCGCCAGCGGCGGGCTGTCCATTCCCAAAATGGGCGCGACGGGATTCGCCTATGATGTGGCGCGCCGGTTCGGTCATACGGTCATCGATCCGCGCCCGGCCCTCGTTCCCTTCGTGTTTGAAGGCCGCGACAAGGAGGATTTCGCATCCATCTCCGGCCTCGCCTGCCCGGTCCGCGCCCGCAATGACCGCGCCGCGTTCGAAGAGGCGATGCTGTTCACCCATCGCGGCCTGTCCGGACCGGCGATCCTGCAGATCTCGTCCTACTGGACAGAGGGCGAAAGCGTGACGCTGGACCTGATGGCCGGTCTGGACGCGGCGGCGGCGCTTGCCGCCTTCAAGGCGCAGCACCCGAAAAAATCCCTCGCCAGCGCGATGGAAACGCTCTTGCCCGCCCGCCTCGTGGCGCTCCTTACCGCGCGCGGCGATATCCCGGAAGTTCCGCGCCTCGCCGACATGTCCCATGGCGCGATTGACGCCCTGATGCAGCGCCTGTCGCACTGGACCATCAAGCCGTCAGGCACTGAAGGCTGGCGCACGGCGGAAGTCACCGTGGGCGGCGTCGATACAGACGGCCTGTCGTCGAAAACCATGGAGAGCCGGCTTGTGCCGGGCCTCTATTTCATCGGCGAGTGCGTCGACGTGACCGGCTGGCTCGGCGGCTATAATTTCCAGTGGGCCTGGGCGAGCGCGTACGCGGCGGCGCGGGCGTGAGGGCGGGCGCAGCGCAGGCCGCGGTCTCACCCCTGCCGCCGCCTCCGCCGCATCAGCGCCGCACCGCCCCCGATCAGCCCCAGCAAGACAAAGCCTGACAGCCAGATTATCCAGGCATGGCGCACATAGAAGGCGCGCCAGCCCAGCATGTCGAGGCGGCGCTGGGCGTCGTAATCGGCCGGGACGGGCAGCACGCCGACGCGCCGCTCATAGGCCTCATAGGCGGCCATCAGCTCGGCCATCAGTTCGGGCTGCTGCGCCGACAGGTCGCGCGTCTCGCCCGGATCCACAGCCAGATTGAACAGGCGCCATTGGCGGTCGCCAAAGGGCGGCATGTTGCGGGTGAGCTTGTAATCGCCCCGGTACAGGGCCGACTGGCCCGACATTTCAAACCCAATGGCCTCGGCCGGGCCATAGATGCGTTCCGCCGCGCCGGACAGCAGCGGCGACAGGCTGCGTCCGGTAAAGGTCTCGCGCCCCTCCACCGGCGCCGCGCCAGCCATGTCGATGAGGGTGGGTGCGATATCGGTGACCTGGGTGAAAGCCGGGGCGATTCCACCCGCGCTGACGCCGGGACCTGAGATGATCAGCGGCACGCGCGCCCCGCCCTCGGCGGCGTGGAACTTGAACAGGGACAGGGGCGAGGACGACGCCGCCGCCCATTCCGGCCCGATCCAGGCATAGGTCCCGCGCTCGCCCAGACGCTCGGGATCGCGCGAATAGCCCTGCAGAGCCAGCCAGCCGAGAAAGGCGCGGCTGCGGCTGGGATCGTTAAATTCAGCGCCATTGTCGGACAGGATCACAATGACGGTGTCGTCATAGCGCCCGGTCTCGCGCAGGCGCTCCACCAGCCGCCCGAAATGATGATCCGCCGCCTCCAGCATGCCCGCCGCCACCTGCCGGCTCATGGCGCTGAGCCTTTGTTCGCGCGCCGACAGGTCAGACCAGCGCCGCAAGCTCTCGGGCATGGATGGCATGGGCGCATCTTCCGCCACCAGCCCCAGCGCGATGGCGGCGGCGTGGCGCTCAATGGCCAGCGCCTCCCACCCGGCGTCATAGACCCCGCCATAGCGCTCGACATACTCGCGCGGCGCCTGAACCGGGATGTGATTGGCCTGGAAGGACAGCACCGAGAAGAAAGGCTGATCAGGCTCAACCCCGTCCAGATAATCGATCATCCGGTCGACGAGGAAGGCCGAGGAGTAGAAATCGTCGGGCAGCTCATGAACCGGCGCACCGTCCTCCCACCATTCAGCATGGTCGTAATGGGGCAGGTAGGTGCGGTGCTCCCAATTGTCGGCGCCAGACGAATCCAGAATGAAGCTGCGTTGAAATCCGCGCGCGGACGGCAGGCTGGAAGGCGAGCGGCCCAGATGCCATTTGCCGGTGATCAGGCTGGCGTAACCGGCCGCCGACAAATGCTCGGCGATGGTGGCGACGCGCATGTTGAGCTCGCCCTCATGACCGGGCTGGCCCAGCTGTTCGGGCAGCATGAGATGCTCCAGCGTCGGCACGCCGGTGAGATGGCTGTCCACCCCGGTCATCAGCATGGCGCGCGAGGGCGCGCAGGTTGGCCCGGTCCGGAATCCGGAGAACATGAGCCCCCGCCCGGCTTCAGCATCGATATGCGGCGTGCGCATTTCCGAGCCATAGGCGCCCAGATCGGTAAACCCGATATCGTCCAGGATCACGATCAGAAAATTGGGCCGCACAGGCAGCTGCGCGTCGTCCGGAGTCTCCACCGGTTCCTGCGCAAATGCGTGAGCAGAGAAGAGCGCAAGTCCGGCGGCGAACGCCGCCGCGCGCCAGGCGTCAGTTCGGCCAGTAGACATATTCGTCATCCTCATTGCGCGGCCGCCCCAGCGGCGTGTCGACATTGACCGGCATTTCCACGACGGAGGGCCAGAGCGGCTCGGCCTGCTGTGCATTGTGATCGTCCAGCAGCGCCCGCAGCGCCGCGACGCGTTCAGGCTCGGCCGCGGCCAGGTTCGTCTGCTCGCCCGGATCGGTCTCCAGATCGAACAGCCAGACCTGATCGGGCCGGTCCGCGATCTGAAGCTTCCAGCCCTGATGAATGACGGCGCGGTAGTGGCCGCTGCGCCAGAACGCCGTGTCATGAGGCGAGCCCTCAGCTTCACCCGTCAGGAAGGGCATCAGGTCGCGCCCGTCGATCACGCGGTCCTGCGGGATGCGCACCCCGGCGATGGAGGCCAGGGTCGGAACCAGATCGACATGCCGGGCGAGGCCGCCCATCTCGCCGCCCGGCGCGATCACGCCCGGCCACCGCACGAAGGCCGGCACGCGGATGCCGCCGTCAAAGAAGGTCGCCTTCCAGCCCCGGTACGGGGCGTTGATGTCAGGCAGGCCGATATAGTGTGCGCCGCCATTGTCAGAAGTGAAGATCACAATGGTGTCGTCGGTCAGTCCGCTCGCCTCCAGCGCGTCGAGCACCTCGCCGACGCTGCGGTCCAGCGCGCGGATCATGGCGGCGTAGACCCGCAGGGAATGATCCTCGATATGGACCAGCGCCTCATAATCCTCACGCGCCGCCTGCAGGGGCGAATGCGGCGCCCAGTGGGCGAGGTACAGGAAAAACGGCCGGTTCCGGTTGGATTCAATGACCCGGACCGCTTCACGGGTGAAATAGTCGGTGAGATAGATATCCGGCTCAAAACGCGGCCCGGTCCCCTCCCTGACCGCCGCCCGGCCCGCCGCCCAGTACACCGCATCGATGGGGTCAAAATCCTGGCGCGCCTCGACCACGCGCGGATCGCCGGCCGGCGCATACAGAAGCCCCGCCAGCTCCAGGCTTTCGTCAAAACCATGGGAGACGGGGTCGGAGCCATTGCTGCCGCCCAGATGCCATTTGCCCAGCAAAACAGAGTGATACCCGCCTTGCGCCAACAGGGACGGCAGCGCGATCTCGCTGGCGGGCAGGCCCATTTCGGCAAAATCAGGGACGGACTGGCCGGGATCATGGAACAGGAAAGGCGGGTCTTGCGGCTGGCGGCGCTGGGCGCGGCCGATGATGACCGGCATGGCTGGCGGCATGGGGGTGAATTCAAACCCGAAGCGCGTGGGGTAGCGACCCGTCATCAGCGCCGCGCGCGATGGCGCGCAAGTCGCGCTGGCCGCATAGGCGTTGGTGAGCTGCACGCCCTCGCGCGCCAGCCGGTCAATATTGGGCGTGGGGACGCTCCCGCCCGCCACGCCGCCATGCAGGGTGATGTCGTTCCAACCCAGATCGTCAGCCACGATCAGGACGATATTCGGGCTGCCGCCGCGCGCCTCGGGTGTGTCGGGGCCGGCGGCCCACACCATTTCGCGGGGAGGACCGATGGGGTCGCGCAGGTCCTGAACGAGGCCAGGTATGAGATCGCCATAACGTTCAAACGCCAGCCAGCCGCCCAGCCCAATAGCGAGGACTACCGCCAGCGCCGCCAGGCTTCGCGGCCCGAACACTCCGATACGCATACCCTGCCTCCCCGTCTGTCCGCGCTTTTCGCTGACCGTCCCGATGCAGGCTTGTCAGGATGCGCGGACTCGTTATTATACGACTGTATATTTAATTGAGCGCCCTTGTCGAGTCTCAATCAGGGAAAGCCCAAATGCGTGCGATCACTCCTCCAAGTCAGGACCCGGCGCGGCGTCCGGGCCGTCCGGCGAAGCTGGACGGGGACGGAGAGAATCAGCGCGAAGCCCTGCTGCAGATCGCTTCGGCGCACTTCGCAAAGGCTGGATATGAGGGCGCCTCGCTGCGCGCCATCGCCGACGAAGCGGGGCTCGCCCATGGCCTGATCCGGCATTATTTTGGCGGCAAGGACGCGCTATGGGAGGCGGCGGCCGACTTCCTGTTCGGCCAGGTCCACGCCGCCATGACCGACGCGCTTTCGGCTGTCGATCTCAATGATGCGGTGGCGCGGTTTGAAGCCCAGGTGCGCGCCAGCGTGCGTACAGCGGCGCGGATACCGCACCTTGCCGGCTTCGTGATGCAGGCCGGCATCGCCGGCGGCCCGCGCTATGACCGGCTGGTCGAAAAACACCTGCGCCCCGCCTATGATTTCGCCCTGGAACCCTTCCACCAGCTGACAAACGAAAAGCGCGCCGCTGGCATAGACCCGCACTTCGCCTTCATCCTGTCGACCAACGCTGCGCTCGGCCCGTTCGCGCAAAGCGCCAATTCGCGTGCTCTGGCAGGCATGGACATGAGCGATCCTGATATCGCCGACGCCTATGCCGACACGCTGATCGCCATCCTCAAGCATGGCGTGCTGCGCCAGAGCTGAACCCCACTCACGAGAGGCCCCCCATGCTGCCAGGCGAATATCTGATCTACGGCTGCGATCCGTCCTACTACACACGCATGGTCGAGGCGGCGATGCGCTATATGCGCGTGCCCCACAAGGCGTTGCAGAAATCACCGGACGTGCGCGACCGGCTGGAGGCGCGCGCCGGCACCCATCTCATGCCGGTGGTGGAAACGCCTGAAGGCTGGGTGATCCACGATTCCACCTACATAACCCAGCTTCTGGACATGCGCTTTCCCGGCCAGAGCGTGATCCCGCGCAGCCCGGCCCAGCGCGTGCTGTGCCGGGTGCTGGATGACTGGATCGACGAATGGTTCGTGCGCGCCGCCCTGCATTTTCGCTGGATCGAAGACGCGGCGGCGCACGAAGCCGCGCAGATGATCAGCCATGATCTGGCCGGCGCGCCCAAGGGCCGGGCGCCCAGCGGCGACGAGCAGGCCATGATCGATGCGGTCGCCGGCATGGTGCTGCCCTGGGGCCGCAAGGCCATGGGCGTGATGGCGGCGGGCGCCGATCATCAGGAGGCGATCCGCGGCGAGTTCGCCCGCTTCGTCAAAATTCTGGAGGCGCACTTTGCGCACATGCCCGCCCTGTTCGGAGACCGGCTGAGCCTGGCCGATCTGAGCATTCTGGGCGCCATGAAAGCCCATTTCGCCACCGACAGCCTGGCCCGTGACTTTGTCGCCAGCCACGCGCCGGGCCTGATGGACTGGACCGATGCGAGCTGGGAGCGCCAGTGCGGGGACGAGACCTGGCTGGTTGATGACGCCATCCCCGCCACCCTCGAACCGCTGTTTGCCCTGATGGGCGAAGGTTTCGGTCAGTTCCTTCCCGCGAACCGCAAGGCGGTCGCGTCGGGCGAAAAATGGGTGGTGTTCACGGCCTTCGATCAGGAGGTGCGGATGCTGACGCGCAAAGGCGCCGAGCAAAGCCGGCAGGCCGTGATGGCGGAGATCGCCGCCATGGCCCCGGCGGATCGGGACGCCGCCCGCCGGGCGCTGTCGACACGCGGCCTGCTGGCCGCTTACGAGGACTGAGACCATGATCGATCTCTATACCGCGCCCACGCCCAATGGCTGGAAAATCTCCATCGCGCTGGAAGAGCTGGGCCTGCCCTATCAGGTGCACGTGCTGCGCCTGCAGGAGGGCGACCAGAAGCAACCGGATTTCCTCAAGATCAACCCGAACGGACGCATCCCGGCGATTGTGGACCATGAAGCCGGCGGCCGGGCGGTGTTTGAATCCGGAGCCATCCTTCTCTATCTCGCCGAAAAAACAGGCCGGCTGATCCCAGACGATGCGGACGGGCGCTGGCGCGCCATTCAATGGCTGTTCTGGCAAATCGGCGGGCTGGGGCCGATGCAGGGCCAGGCCAATGTGTTCTTCCGCTATCTGCCTGAAAAGATCGAGCTGGCGATCAATCGCTATCAGGGCGAGACACGGCGGCTTTACGAGGTGATGGATGCGCGCCTGAAAGAGGCGCCCTATCTGGCGGGCGACGACTATTCCATCGCCGACATCGCCTGCTTTCCCTGGGTGTTTGCGCATTTCTGGGCCGGCGTGCCGCTGGACGGGCTCGACGCGCTGAACGACTGGAAAACGCGGCTGGAGCAGCGTCCGGCCCTTTTGAAAGGCCTCGGCATCCCGCCCCTGCCAGACCTTTCCGGTGTCGCCAGCGCTGGCCGGACCATGGTCACATGAAGCCCGCTGTGCGCAGCCTGATCCCGGCGCTCATCGCCAGCACGCGGGTGCGCGCAGCCCAGCGCGGCCTGGCGGCGCTGGGCCGGCGTCTCTCCGGCGCGCGCCCTGTCGTGCGCTATTTCCATCAGGCTGACGACCCTCATTCCTGGCTGGCGGCGCGGGCGCTGGGGCATCTGGCGGACCAATACGGCGTGGATGTGCGTGCTCATCTCGTTCCGCCGCCTGACGCAGCGGCGGCCCCGGACCGCGAGCGGCTCTCCAGCTGGTCGCTCGGGGACGCGCAAGTCCTCGCCGCCGGGCTGGGCCTCAGAACGCCACCCTCTCAAACGCCTCCGCCAGATCTGGTCCGGGCCGCCGAGGCGGCGCTGGCCGGGATTGATAATCCCCATGAGTTCGCTGCGGTCTCGGCCGCCATCGAAGCGGCCTGGAGCCATGGCGCGGCCATGCCCGGCCCGTCAGGCAACGCGCAGGCGGCGCTGGCGTCTGGCGCGGCCCTGCGCGCCCGCCTCGGCCATTATCTGGGCGCGGCCTTCCATTTCGAGGGTGAGTGGTATTGGGGGCTCGACCGGCTGGGCTATCTGGAGACGCGTCTGGCCGCCGTCACAGGCTGCAAGGCGGCCCCCTTCTCCCCACGGCTGGAGGTGAGCGGGAGCTTGGCGCTGGACGGCGCTGACGCTGGCCGCCGGCCGCGCATCGACGCCTTTATCTCCCTGCGCAGCCCCTACACCTGGATCGCCATGGACCGGCTGATCACGCTGGCGGAGGCCTATAACGCCGATCTGCGTCTGCGCCCGGTCCTGCCCATGGTGATGCGCGGCCTGCCCGTGCCGCGCGCCAAGCGCCTCTATATTGTGCGCGACACCAAGCGTGAGGCGGAGCGGCTGGGCCTGCCCTTCGGGCGGATCGCCGATCCGGTCGGGCGCCCCGCCGAACGCGGTCTGGCGGTGCTGTTTCATGCCATGACGCTGGGTCGCGGGCCGGACTTCGCGCGCGCCTTCCTGAAAGGCGTGTTCGCCGACGGCATCGACGCCGGCATGGCGCGCGGCCTTGATTATCTGGGCGCGCAAGCCGGCTTGGCCCCCGCCGATATACGCGCCGGGCTGGCCGATGACAGCTGGCGCGCACAGGCCGAGGCCAATCGCGAGGCCATGCTGGCGCTGGGCGTATGGGGCGTGCCCGCCTTCCAGGTCGATGACCGCCCCGCCCATTGGGGCCAGGACCGGTTGTGGGCGGTGGAGCGCGATCTGCAGGCCGCCCATGCCGCGGCCAGGGGCGCGTGATTGTGCAGGGGCCAGCCATCACACGCCTGACCGCCTGTCTCGCGGCGCTGTCCTTCATGCTCACCGCCTGCGGCGCGCCTGAAACCGAGGCGCCGCACGCCTGCCTTGATGTCCCCACACCTGACCCGGACGCGCCGCAGGCCGGCATGGTCTGGATCGCGCCCGGCGCGGTTCGGCTGGGCTCGCAGGACTTTTATCCCGAAGAGCGCCCGGTGCGCACGGTCGACGTCGATGGTTTCTGGATCGCCGCCCATGCCGTCACCAATGCCGAGTTCGCAGCGTTTGCAGAGGCCACCGGCTATGTCACGCTGGCCGAGCGCGCCGGCCCCGATACGGGCGGCGGCGCGGTGTTCGGGCCGGGGGTGCAGGTGCGCGACTGGTCCGATATCCGCGCCTGGTGGCGCTATGATCCGCAGGCCAGCTGGCGCCAGCCGCGCGGGGCGGGCAGCACGATTGAGGGCCGGGGCGCATATCCCGTGGTTCAGATCGCCTACGAGGACGCGCTCGCCTATGCCCACTGGCGCGGACACGATCTGCCCGGTGAAGCCGAATGGGAGCGCGCGGCGCGCGGCAGTCTGGAGGGCGCGGTCTATGTCTGGGGCGATGAGGCGCGCCCCGGCGGGGCCTGGCGCGCCAATCACTGGCAGGGCGCGTTTCCCTTTGAAGACAGCGGCGCGGACGGGTTCGCCGGGCTGGCGCCGGTGGGCTGCTACCCGCCCAATGATTTCGGCCTGTACGACATGGCCGGCAATGTCTGGGAATGGACCAGCGATCCATGGGAGCGCGACGGCTTCCGCGTGATCAAGGGCGGGTCCTTCCTGTGTTCGGACACGTATTGCCATCGCTACCGGCCAGCGGCGCGCCAGCCGGGCGACGAGACCTTCTCCACCGAGCATCTGGGTTTTCGCACTGTCTGGCGCGGACCGCCGCCGCAGTGAGGCGGACCTGATCAGGCGGGGCGCACGCCTCAGCCTGCCGTGCGGAGCCCGTCTTCGAACCGGCCCGCCGTGCGCGCCAGCAGGCGTGAAGCGGCCTCGGCCGCCGCGTCAATGGTCAGATCCGTCATGAGACTTTCCGGGTGACGGCGCCAGGCCCGCGCCTCGCCCGTCAGCTCGGCGTGTCCTGCAGGGCCGCGCACCGCAGCGCAGTCCCGGCCCACCGGGCCTCGGCGCAGCTCGTCCGTCGGCCCATACAGTCCCAGCGTTGGCGCGCCCATGGCCGCGGCCAGATGGAGCAAGCCGGAGTCATTGCCGATAAACAGGCGCACCCTGGCCATGCAGGCCGCGATCCCGGTCAGGTTGTCCATGTCAGTCAGGTCAAGCGCGCCATTCACCGCCAGCGCCTGTGGCATGGATGCCGGGTCGTGATCAGCCCTGTGACCGCCAAACACCGCTATCGCCGCCCCGTCCATCGGGCCGCCAGATCCGGTCAGCCGGCGCGCCAGCGCTGCAAACCGGTCTTCAGGCCAGGCGGCGGACGGATACTGCGCCGCAAGACACACCCCCAAAATCGGGCGGCCGGGCGGAAGCAACGCCTCGGCGCGCTTATGGGCGTCAGCGGGAATGTGAAGACGTGGTAGAGGCGGGGGCTCCAGGTGCAGCACGCCCGCCGCCTCGCGCACTTGGTGGGCGAGAATCTTGCTGCGCCGCCTGACCTCAATCTGCCGGGCCGGAATCAGCCGGGACAGCGGCGACCCATCCAGATCAACCAGCAAATCCCAGCGGCGAAACAGGACCCGGCGCAACAGGCCCGGCGCATGCAGGCCGAAGGGGCGCTGATGCACCACGATCAGCCGGTCGAGCCCGGGCGTCTGCGCCATCAGGGACTGAGCCTGCGGGCCGCAGACGATCGTGAAACGCGCGCCCGGCCGCGTGCGCACCAGATGGTCAAGCACACCGGAGTTGAAAATGGCGTGATCCAGTCTGGCGCCAGCGACGTACAGAATAGTCTCCATGCCGGTGGCATAGTCCAAAGCGCGCCCATTGCCCAGAAGCCGGACTCAGGCAGACTCCATCGGGCATGCCGGGAAGCGAGCCGGGCAAAAGCTGTCCAGGGGAACAAAAGCTTCGCCACCCCCGATTTCGCCTTTCAATCGCCTGAGCCTCGCGGTAGCATTGTTTTGAATTCAGGGAATCTATCCAGCTTCAACACAGCCAAGGTGCGTCATGACCTCATCAGGTGGGATTATTCGCGCGGCCATAATCGGCCTCATCGCCTCAGTACTTTCGATCGGGGCCGCCTTGGCTGCCCCGATCGAACTCTCCGAGGAGTCGGAGCGCCGGTTGGAACGGGGTGAACGCATCCACGTGATCGTGATGTTCGACTTTCCGATGCCATCAATGATCGATGGCGGCATGGAGCATATTAATGAGCAGATCGGCGTTCTGGCCGAGGTCCGCAATGACGTCATTCGCGAAGCGCTTGGCGTTTCGGCATCCCAGCTGGCCAAGAACCCCGATGGCGCCGACGCACCCCGCATCCTGCCCGGCTATGATGGCAATCCCGGTTTCGTGATGACGCCAGGGGCAGCGATGGTGCTCAACCGCGAAGAGATCGACCGCATGATCTGGGCCGGGGCGGTGCGCATTCTCGAGGATGAGCTGTCCGCACCCAGCATGGCCCAGACGCTGACTTTGACGGGCGCGTCGGTCATGCACAGCGCAGAGACAACGGGGACAGGCGTCGGGGTCGCGATTCTCGACACCGGCGTTGATCACCAGCATCCGGCGTTCGCTGGCCGCATTACGGGCTCGGCCTGCTTTTCGGCAACCGTTGCGAGTCAAAACTCCGAGAGCTTCTGCCCCAATGGTGGTCCGATTGACACAACAAGCGCTGAAGCCGGCGATAACTGCGAGAATGAGGCGGACGCGCCGGGCGAAGGGGCCGCTGGCTGTTTCCATGGCACCCATGTGGCCGGCATCTCTTCTGGCGCCACCTTCGAGGCCTCAAATGCTCCGGGCCTGTTCCTGACCGGCATGGCGCCTGATTCCGAAGTGATCGCGGTGCAGGTGTTCTCCCGCTTTACAAGCGAGGACGACTGCGGAGATACCGAGCCGCCCTGCGCCCTTTCGTACACCACCAGTCAGCTGAATGCGCTGGAATGGCTGTTTGCCAACCGTGAGGCGTTCAACCTGCGTGTCATCAATATGAGCCTCGGCGGCGGAAGCAACACCTCGGCCTGCCCGAACAACCTGCTCACGAATACGATCAACAATCTAAGAAACGCGGGAGTCGCGACGGTTATTGCTTCAGGCAACGATGGTTACTCCGATTCCATCAGCAGCCCTGCCTGCGTGCCCGGAGCAATCGCTGTCGGTTCGACAACGAAAGCCGATAACCTGTCCGGCTTCTCCAACTCCTCGCCGCTTGTCGCGCTGCTGGCGCCCGGGTCGCAAATTGATGCGGCGACCCACAGCATCAATGATTCCGGTGAGGCGCGCGCCAGGCGGGCGTCCGGCACCTCGATGGCCGCGCCACATGTCGCCGGCGCACTCGCTCTTCTCTTCGACGCCTTTCCCGGCACAACAGTCAGCGAAGCGCTGGCGGCCCTCCAGGCCACAGGCACGCCGGTGACGAACCCGAACAACAACATCACCCAACCCCGGATCCGCGTTGATCTGGCCGCGCAAATGCTCGCTGGCGGTGGCGCTGCAGGCGCGATGAGCGTTACGCCAAACGACTTCTTCGTTACCGAGGGCACGCTGGATGAGCCCGACAGTTTCGGGACACGGACCTATACGCTGCAGAACAATGGCGGATCGACGCTGACCTGGTCTGTCAGCAGTGACGCCGATTTCCTGCAGTTCGCCAGCCCGGCGCCAGCGGCAGCATCCGGCATTGACGCCGCCATGACGGCGAATGGCAGCCTGACCCCCGGGGCTACGGCCACGGTCGAGGTTTCGGTGGATGCGTCAGCGTTATCCGCCGCCGGCGAATATTTCGCCAATATCAGCTTCACGACAAGCGCAGGGGCGTCGACAGCGCGCGCTGCGTATGTGACCGTCTTCGCGCCCCCGATCCCTGCCCCGGCCAATGACGATTTCACCAACGCCTTCCGGCTGAGCGGGCTAGACCTGTCGACCCCGTTCCCCAATATTGGCGCGAGCAAGGAAACCGGAGAGCCCGATCACGCCGCTGTGGGCGGGGCGTCGGTCTGGTGGCGCTGGCGCGCGCCGGTGGACGGAACTGTCCGGCTGGAAACTGCTCCGGACACCAATTCCAGCAACCAGTTCGACACGACCCTTGCCGTCTACACCGGGTCGAGCGTGAGCTCTCTGACCAAGATCGCCGAGAATGATGACTGTCCGGATCCGGGCTTCGGTTTGTACAGCTGCGTCGAATTCACGGCTGTGGCCGGAGAAGTCTATGCGATCGCGGTTGACGGCTGGAGTAGCGAGACGGGCGACGCAGTGCTGAGCCTTCTCGCGGTTGGCGCGCCGGAAAACGACAATATTGATGACGCGTTCGAAGTCGTCATCAACTCCAGCGACCCGGTTGGCGGCTCGTCGATCTGGAGCAATATCAATGCAACGGCGGAATCGAACGAGCCTGCGCATGCCGGATCGCCTGCAGTGGCGTCGGTGTGGTTCAGCCTGGATT
This sequence comes from Oceanicaulis sp., assembly GCA_022565365.1. Taxonomy (GTDB): domain Bacteria; phylum Pseudomonadota; class Alphaproteobacteria; order Caulobacterales; family Maricaulaceae; genus Oceanicaulis. The sequence goes on along the minus strand of JAIUMW010000017.1, from coordinate 2,170 downwards.
TCGACATCAGCGCCAACGCTGTGATCGATACGACCGGGTCTCGAATTCCCATGCGGGTCGCCGTCTATTCGGGAACGCCGGGCAACCTGACTGAAGTTGTTTCCGATGCGGCTGTGCCGAACCCGTCCGCTTCCGACATGTCGCCCCAGCCACCTGCCACAGTAGAGTTCCAGGGTCAGGCGGGTCAGACCTACTTCGTCGCTTTTGACGGCGTTGAAGGCGCGGAAGGCACTTTCCGCGCCAACATGATAGTCGACGCGGTGGAGAACCACCGCCTGCGTGCCGCCGTGCTCCCGAACGCCAGGTCCATTCGCCTTGGTGACCAGGCGACAGCCTTCGCCACGATCATCAACCCTGCCAGCGCTAATAATGCAGGCGTTGATTGCATGATCGCACCCCCGGAAGGATTCCCCGGCCAGTTCACCTATCGCGAGACAAACCCGTCGACCAACGAGCCGGTCGGTCCGGATGATCCCGAAGTGCCGATTGCTTCAGGCGCCTCGCGCAGCTTTGTGTTCGCTTTCGACCCGGGGGTGACCTTCGATGGCGGCGTGTTCGCGCCAGTCTTCACCTGCGCCAATATTTCTCCGGCTCTCACAGTGCCGGGCGTCAACAGCTTGGTGCTGACTTCGACAGTTGGCCCTGTTCCGGATCTGATTTCGGTCGCAGCCACCCTGGGCGGAAGCCCGGGCGTCGCCGTGCTGCCGCCCGATGGCGCGACAGCGTTTGCGGTTTCCGCGATCAACATTGGAGCTCCGTCAACCGCCGTTCAGGTTTCGCCGGAAGTCGCCGGTAGCGGAGGACTGCCGGTAAGTATGTCCATTTGCGAGACCAATCCGGACACGGGCGTTTGCCTTGCACCGAGGTCGGGGAATGTAACCGTGGCATTCGCCGAGAATGAAATACGTACATTCTCCATCCGGCTCGAAGGCGGGGGTCAGGCGATCGCCTTCGCCCCGGCAACGAACCGGATCGAAGTCCGGTTCATTGACACGGGCGGCAACTGGGTTCTCGTGGGCGGCTCAAGCGTCGCGGTGCGCACGTCCGAGTAAGGCTTGCGCCAGACGCGCCGCGAGACGACGAGACAGGAATTGGCGGAAGGGGCCCATGCCTTGCCCCTCCCACAATTTCCTTCAGGATCAATGCCCGGCCTGTCCGGGGCGCTGAGCCTGAAAAAGCCGGAATTTGCATGCTGGATGTAATCGCCAGCAGCTTCAGCAGAAGGATTTGCCAATGCTCCATTCGATCATGACCACCGCAGCGGTGCTTCTGCTGGCGGCAGCCCCCGCCCAAGACGATATTCGTATCGAACAGGCCGACGGGGTTTGGCGCATTTCAGCGGACGATCAACGCCTCGGCGACGTACTCCACGGGCTGGGGGCTGAGGCCGGTTTCAGACTGACCGGGGCAGAGCGGTTCGCCTCCGAACGCGTCTTCAATGTCTCGCTGGAAGGCTCGCTGGACCAGGTATTGCAATCACTTCTGCGCGATCGCGACTATGTGTTCGTTTATGACGAGGCTGCCGGGTCTGATTCCGTCGGCCAACGGCTGGTGCTCCTGTCCGGCCGGCCGGGCTCGGCTCCAAACCAGAGCCGGCGGTCCGAGCCGCAGCGCCTGGCAGACTCGTTCCAGGCATCGCCTGACGACACGGCCCGCCTGGCGGTGATGCTGCAAAATCAGTTGCAGCCCTATCTGTTCGTTGAAACTGAGACGCCTGGCGGCGCCCGCGGCCCCGCATCGACAGGCGTTGCTGCTGCAGGCACGCCGCCGCGCAGCGGCGCCGGTGACGACGCGCCGGTCCAGCCGGACACCGTGTCAGACGCGCAAATGGCGGAGGCCACGCGGCGCGCCCAGGCTGACCTGCGGGCGCTGGTGAACGCCCTGCGCCAACACGAAAGTCAGACCAGCGGCGATTGATCCCACGCGGCGCCGCATCAGTGACAGGTTTGAGGCGCTGACCCGAGGCCGGGCGCCCAGCCGGGTCCTTTGCCTTGCGAAAATCGCAAAAGCGCAGACGCCGGCGCCGGCCCAGTTGGGCTCACATGGCGCTAGGTTCTGTACCCATAAACGGGATTCCCAAATCAGCTGGGTCGTGATTCAAGCTCCTTGAAGGGAGTTTGATCATGGCCCGATTTGATTTGAGCGATGCGGAGTGGTCGATCATCGCGCC
>JAIUMW010000016.1 GCA_022565365.1 Oceanicaulis sp. | reverse complement strand
CTCGCGCATACGCCGTCGTTCTGGCATTGATATGACTGTTCATCCGGGCTCCCCCTGTCAGCTGACTGTCTCGCAACAACCAGCTTCAGGCGGTCAGTCCGGATGAACAACCTTATGAGAGATCACATCTAGCCGCCCTGCAAAGGCCGCCCGAAGCGCTCGAATACGTACGGGCTGGACACGGGCGGATCGACGTCTTCGCAATCGAACAGCTGGGCCACGCCGTGGGCGGTGCGAATGGCCAGACCGGCGGCGTTGCGGCGCGGATGATACAGTAGCGTCTGGCCCGCGATGGCACCCGCCAGCTCGCCGGCGGGCCCGCTTGCGTACCGATACAGGCTGAACCGTCCGGTATCGGTGATGAAGGCCGCAGAGCCGGTTTGACCGTCGGAAAACGCACCGGATCGCCGAGCCAGAATGAAAAAGGCCAGCCCGCCCTCGTCATGCGCATCAGACGGCGACCAGCGCGCCGTATAAGCGTTCAGCCATCCGGTCTGGACGCAATACAGGTCATACGCCGGACGTGGCTCGGGCGGCAGCGGCGCGGCCGGATCTTGCACCAGAAGAGCGGCCGCCAGAAGGATCACAGGGCTCATGACCTGAAGCCTTGCACAGCCTGTCCAGGCGCGCCCATCCCCCGTTCATGGCAGCCGGAAGCGGGTGCGGCATCCTGCCGCATGCCGACACTTCTCTCGCCCACTTCCACAAAGGCTGGCGCAGGCGCATCTGTATGGATGCCGGAGCATTGCCGGTGTTCTTTTGTGGTGTTCTTTCAATGACTGAAAACCTTGTGCGCGCCCCGGGGCGCGCGCCCCCGGCCGACGCGATCGCCGCGGCGGCCGGCGCCCTGTTCGCCGGTGTGTGCATCTTCTGCGCCGCTGGCGGCTTTGTCTGGGCCCTGTGCTACATGGCGGGCCTGCCCATGATCGTGATCGGCGGCGCCGAACTGGTCACCGGCGTGATTAGCCTGGCGCTTGTCTGGCTGTTGTTCCGCGCCGGCCTCAGATACGCGGCCAGCGGATTCGAAACCGGCTGAAGCCGCCCCGTTCCGGACGGGCGCGAAATGGGCTAGTCACAACAGGCTTTTGCCCGCCAGCCCCCGGACGCGATCATGAAAAAGGACCCTGTCGACGTCACGCAGCCAGATCCGGCCTGGGTGGACGAAGGTCATCAATGGGCCGAACGCGTGGCCGGAGCCCTGCGCGCCCTGGCGCTGCGGGTCGATCATGTCGGTTCCACCGCCGTGCCCGGCCTGCCGGCCAAGAACGTGATCGACATTCAGGCCCTGGTGTTCCGGCTGGATGAGCCGGAGGCGATTGTCATGGCGATGGGCGCGGCGGGCTTTAGACACTCACCCGAAAATACCAGCGACACGCCCCATGCCGACGCCGCGCCGGTGCTGGGCGAGGATGACTGGCGCAAGCTGTATTTCCGCGAACCGAAGGGCGCCCGCCGGGTGCATGTGCATGTGCGCCGCAATGGCGCTGCGGCGGCCCGGCGCACCTTTTTGATGCGTGACTATCTGCGCGCCGACGCGGCGGCGCGGCGCGATTACGGCGCCTTCAAGCTGGCGCTGGCGGAGAAGACCAGGAAGGACCGGGCCGCCTATCAGGCGATCAAGAGCCCGTTTATCGAGACCGTCATGCGCGCCGCTGAAGGCTGGGCCGAGCTCAGCCGCTGGCAGACCAGCGCGCCGGACGCCTATTGGAGGAGCGAGTAATGGACGAGCGCTTTGTTCTGGGCGTGATCGGGGGATCGGGGCTGTACGCGCTCGACGGGCTCACCGATGTGCGCAAGACGCGGGTGGAAACGCCCTGGGGCGCGCCGTCCGGAGCCCTAGTGCGCGCGCGCCTGGAAGGCCTCGACATCGTCTTCATGCCCCGCCATGGCGAGGGCCACGCCGTACCGCCCAGCGCCATAAACTACCGCGCCAATATCGATGCGCTCAAGCGCGCGGGCGTCACCGATCTCCTGTCCCTGTCCGCCTGCGGGTCCTTGCAGGAAAACCTTGAGCCCGGGCATTTCGTGGTGGTGGACCAGTATGTCGACCGCACATTTGCGCGCCAGAAGAGCTTTTTCGGCGCCGGGTGCGTGGCCCATGTCGCCATGGCCGACCCGGTGTGCGGCCGCCTGTCGGCGCTGGCCGCCGCCGCGGCTGAGGCCGCCGGTGTGGAGCATGTCCATCGCCGCGGGACCTATCTGGCCATGGAGGGCCCGCAATTTTCCACCCGCGCGGAAAGCGCGCTCTACCGGTCCTGGGGCCTTGATGTGATCGGCATGACCAACATGCCCGAAGCCAAGCTCGCCCGCGAGGCCGAGCTACCCTATGCCAGCGTGTGCATGGTCACCGATTACGATTGCTGGCGCGCGCCGGACGCCGATGTAGCCATCGCCGAAATCCTGCAGGTGATGGCCGCCAACACCCACCACGCCCACGCCATGCTGCGGGCGCTCGCCAAAACGCTGGCCGGCCAGACCCGCACGCCCTCGCCCCAGGGCATCGAGCGTGCGCTGGACCACGCCATCATCACCCCGCCACAGCACCGCGATCCGGTCTTGGTCGCCAAGCTCGACGCGGTGGCAGGCCGGGTGCTCAGGCCCTGAGGGCAAGCGTTGGCGGGCGCCCCTAATCCTCGTAATCCTCCGGGCGCGTCACGTAGTTGAGCGCCAGCCGTCCGCCGTCGGGGTAGAGGCACTGGCCTGTCATGTAGCTGGAATCGCGTGAGGCGAGAAACCAGGCGACGCCGGCGATCTCGTCGGGATCACCGATCCGGTTCAGGGGCGTGCGCGACAGAATACGCTTCATCGCGGCGCGATCCTCCATCACCGACTTGAGGATGTCGGTATTCACCGAGCCCGGCCCCAGCGCGTTCACCCGCACGCCCCAGGGCGCCAGGGCCAGCGCCATGGATTTGGTCATCTGGTTGAGCGCGCCCTTGGCGGTGCAATAGGCGAGCTGGTTGGGGATGGCGACTACAGCGTTGACCGAGGACATGTTGATGATGGCGTAGCGCCGGCGGCATTCATCGGCGCGGGTCTGCTCCTCCTCGATCTGCTCGACCATCTGGCGCGCCGCGGCGCGCGCCACCAGGAAGGCGCCGCGCAGATTGACGCCCATCACCCGGTCGAAATCCTCCAGCTCCAGATCCAGGATGTCGCCGCCAGCGATGATCGCGGCATTGTTGACCAGCACATCCACCCGCCCGAAGGCGGAGCGGGTCTCGGCCATGAGATTATTGACCGCCAGCTTGTCGGACACGTCGCACTGGACATAGATCGCGCGCTCCTTGCCCGCGCCCAGCTCGTCGGCCAGCACCTCGCCAGCCAGATCGTCCACATCGGCGATGACGACGCGCAGGCCCTCTTCGGCGAAACGGCGCGCGCAAGCCGCGCCAATGCCATTGGCGGCTCCGGTGACGATGGCGACGCGGTCAGACGCGGGCATGGCGATTTCCTCTCGGGGGGCGGGATGATGTCAGACGGGTGATCGGGCGGCGCTCAAGGCTGGCGCGTGCGGTTGTAGTCGGCGGCGATCTCGCGGCTGGCCGGCTCCAGCGCATGAGCGCGCGCATAGAGGTCGCGTGCTTCGTCGATACGGCCCAGCTGCTCCAGCGCGGCGGCGCGCGAATGGGTGATGGGGCCGCTGTCAGGGCGCGCCTCCAGCGCGGCGTCACAGGTGGGCAGGGCGTCGCCGGCCCGTCCGGCCTTGACCAGCGACCAGCACAGGGCGTTCAGCGCGCTGGCGTCTTCAGGCGCGATGCTCACCGCCTCCAGCGCATCGGCCAGGGACTCGTCATGGCGGCCCAGCTCGGCGAACGCGGCCGAGCGCCCCGACAACGCGCCGATATCGTCGGGCGCCAGCGCCAGCACCGCGTCAAACGCCGCCGCAGCCGCCGCGGCCTCACCGGTCTCCAGATGCGCCGCGCCGGCGATCATCCGGGCGAGCGGGTCGCGGGGGCTGCGCGCCAGGGCGATCTCCACATCGTCCAGCGCCGCCTCGGGCCGCCCCAGCCGCAGTAGGGCCATCGCCCGGTTGCGGCGCACCACCGGGTGGCCCGAATCGCCAGTATGCGCCTCCATGAGCGCCAGGATTTGCGCATACGTCTCCAGCGCCGCCTCGGGCCGCTCTTGCGCCATCTGCGCTGCGGCCAGACCCATGCGCAGCTCGGCCTCGCTCTCCCAGTCATGGCCGCGGCCGGCGAGGCAGGCCTCAAAGGCGGTCTCGGCCTCAGCGTAGCGCGTGTTCTGGAGATGGGCCGGGCCGGCGCCGCACGGATCCTCCACAGCGGCCGGACCACAGGCGGCGAGGACAAGGAGAAGGGCAAAGCTGACGCGCGGCATGGGTGTCCTGGCGCTGAAGGGGCGGTCCCAAGGCTCGCCAGCATGGCGGGCGCACCCGGACCGGGCAATGGGCGATTGCGGCGCGGCGCATGAAAACGGGGCGGCCGCCGATGCGCCCGCCCCGTCATCACCCGCTTGAAACCGGGTGCGTCATTGCGTCCCGCGCCGCCTCATTGGCGTCGTCTGAGCCGCTCTATCTCTTCCTTGAGTTTGAGCTTTTGTTTCTTGAGGTTGGCGAGTTGAAGCGTGTCAGCGGAAGGTTGTTTGAGGGTTTCCTCGATCCGGGCGTCCAATTGGTTGTGACGGGCGTCCAGTTCCTTGATACGCGCTTCAGTGGCCATAGGTGCCTCCTTGGCTGGTTGGGAGTAGAGTGAACCATCAAACCGGGGGTGAAGGCAATTCACGAATTGCTCTGCATCCCTGACAAACGGACGCAAGGTGAAGCATGAGTGACCAGCCGCGCCTGGTAGTGGGAATATCGGGCGCTTCGGGCGTCGTGTATGCGTTGCGCACGCTCGAAGCGCTGCGCGAGCTGGGTGTGGAAAGCCATGTGGTGGCCAGCATGGCCGCTGAGATGACCCTGTCCTATGAAACCGGGCTCAAGCCGTCCGTGCTGCGCGCGCGCGCCGATCATCTCTACAAGATGCCCGATGTGGGCGCGCCCATTGCGTCAGGCTCGTTCCGCACGCTGGGCATGCTGATCGCACCATGCTCGGTCCGCACCATGAGCGAGATCGCCACCGGCGTGACGTCCAGCCTGCTGACCCGCGCCGCCGACGTGGTGCTGAAGGAACGCCGGCGTCTGGTGCTGATGGTGCGCGAGACGCCGTTCCATCTGGGCCATTTGCGGACCATGGTGCAACTGACCGAGATGGGCGCGATCATCATGCCGCCTCTGCCCGCCTTCTACGCCAAGCCTGAAACCCTGGACGACATGGTCAGCCAGTCGGTGGGCCGGGCGCTGGACCTGTTCGGACTGGACTGGACGCCGACACGGCGCTGGGGCGAGGACATCAAGGAGGGCGCCCGGCCCGCCGCCCGCACCCGCCAACCATGAGCGCGCCGCCGAATCCGCTGCCTGCCGGGTTCTGGGACTTTTCCCTTGCGGTTTATCCGGCCACTGGCGTCAAGCGCGCGTGCCTTGATCTCCAGGCGGCGAGGCTGGACGTCAATCTGGCGCTGTGGATCGCGTGGCATGGCGCCCATGGCCGCGACGCACGCCCGGGGCTGGACCCTGCGCTGTCCCTGTCGGCGGACTGGAGCGCACGCGTCGTCAAGCCGCTGCGCGCGGCGCGCGATGCGCTGAAAGTCGCGCCCGGCTATGTCGAGCCGGATGCCGCCAGCGCCCTGCGCCAGGCGATTTTGCGCGCCGAGCTGGAGGCTGAACGCCTGCAGCAGCTGGCGCTGGAGGCCGTGACTGGCGTGGCTGTGGGCGATGGGGACGGACGCGCGCTCACTCTGGCGGGCCTGGAGCACTACGCAGCCGTGCTGGGCGTCCAGGCTCCGGCCAGGGCCTTCGTCGATTCCGTTTTCGGCGCGCTCGAAAACGTGTAATATCCAGCTATCCCGAGGGCGCGGTGAGCCCCTCAACATCTTGAGCAACCTGGTCTGGCGCGCCTGCAGCCTATGGCGCGGCGCACGGCGAACATTCTGGAGGCAGCGATCAGCGCCATGGACGGGGAAGTCGATGAATTGGTGCTGAGCCAGCGCCTGGAAGCCTTGCGCAGCGAGCACCGCGCGCTGGATGACGAGGTGCGCGCCCTGACCATGTGCGGGGTCGTGGATCAGTTAAAAATCATGCGGTTAAAGCGGCGCAAGCTGTCGCTGAAGGACGAGATTTTCCGTCTGGAAGACATGTTGAACCCGGACATTATCGCCTGAGCGCGCAGGCCAGGCGCCGCACTTGTGTGCAAAGTGGCCCCATCTCTCAGAGTACGGTTGAATAAATACAATCATGCCACTGAGTGGGCGTTCAGTGTTCAGCGGAGATTTTGCAGCGCAGCAGAAATCGGCTATAAGCAGGAGATCAATTCCCGCTGACAACGGAGCGCGCCCTATGGCTGCCACATCCCAGAATCCGATCCTCGAACGCATTTATAATCTTGATGGCGGACCGGAAGAATGCCGTGACGCCTACAAGGACTGGGCCAAGACCTATGACGAGGACACGGTGGAGGGCATGGGCTATGTCGCGCCGGCCGTGACGGCGGACAAGATCGCCAGCCTCTTGAAACGGGATGCAGTGATTCTCGACGCCGGCTGCGGGACAGGTCTGGCCGGTGTGGAGCTGGCCGAACGCGGGTTCAAGACCGTCGACGGCATGGATATCTCGCCGGACATGCTGGAGCGGGCGCGCGAAAAGGGCGCCTACCGCACGCTTCAGACCGAAGACATGACCCAGCCGCTCTCTTATGAAACAGATGCTTACGACGCGGTGGTGTGCGTGGGCACGTTCACCCATGCCCATGTGGGGCCCAAAGGGTTTGACGAGCTGGTGCGGATAACCCGCCGCGGCGGACCCATTGTGGCGACGATCCATGAGGACGTGTGGGGCGACGGATACGAAGCCCATTTCGCCAAGCTGGAAGCGGCCGGCGCGGCGAAAATCGCGTCGATAGAAGAGGCGCCCTATCACCTCAACAAATGCAAGCTGGTGACGCTGGACGTGTTGTAAGGCGGCCCCCACGTGACATAAACGGGCGCTCAAATGACGTAGACGGTCCTCTACGGGTCATTCATGCGCCGCCACGTGTCAAAACCGCTATCGATTGCGTCCAAGCGCCTCGTGGCTCTCCACCCAGTCGCCGGCCACCACAGCGCCGGCCAGCGACACCTCGCCCGCCAACACGGTTGCGGCGCAGATTTCGATGAAGCGCCCGACCTTGCCCTTGCCCCGGCAGCCCAAGATGGCGAGACACTCAGCCTGGGTCGGCAGGCCGGTGCCGCCGCCGAATGTGGCCACGATCAGGGCGGGCAGGGTGATCGACCAGTAATAGGTCTGGCCCTCGTCTTCGAGACGCACATAGGTCATGGCGGCGTGGCTCTCGGCGACATTGGCCGCGTCCTGGCCGGTGGCGATGAACAGCGCGGCCAGCGCGTTGGCGGCGTGCATGCCGTTATTGGCGGATCCGGCCATCACTGATCCGGCGAATGAGTTGAGCCGGGCGCGGAACAGATCCGCCGCACCGGTCCCCACCCGCTGGCGCAGAAGCGCGTCGGGGATGCGCGCTTCGGCCACCACCCGGGCGCCGCGTGAATGCAGGACATTGAGCTGGGAGTGCTTTTTATCGGGGTCCATGGCGCCCGACAGAGTGTAGCGCGCGCCGCCGGGATGGTTATCCGCGATCCAGCGGCAGGCGGCGTCGGCGGCCTTGCCCGACATGTTCTGGCCGGCCGCATCCCCGGTCTCGAAATTGAAGCGCAGATGCAGCATGGGCCCCACGGCGTAGCGCTCGATATGGGAGAGTTTCGCCACCGAGCTCGTCGCCTCTGCGGCGGCGCGAATCCCGTCCATATGCGCCTCCACCCAGCGGGCGAAATCGCGCGCGCCGCGCGCATCGTCGAAATGGAAGACCGGGGCGCGCTGCATATAACGCTCCACAATCGTGGTCTTCACCCCGCCGGCTTCGGACAATATGCGCATGCCCCGGTTATAGCTCGCCACCAGCGTCCCCTCGGCGGTCGCCAGCGGCACATAGACATCCTCATCGCTGACATGCTCGCCCAGAATGCGCAGCGGACCGGCCAGGCCGATGGGCACTTGCGCGGCGCCGATGAAGTTTTCGACATTACCGCGCGTCACGCCCGGATCGAAGGAATAGCCGCCCACATGGGTCAGATCCGCGCCGCTGCGCGCCTCGATGAAGGCGCGCCGTTCGTCAGCCGCCTCGCGGGTGTGATCGTCATCCTTGCGCCGGGGCACCGGCATGCGCGTGTCGTTGGGTTTCATCAGCCTGCCTCCAACCTGCCGATCCAGTCCGGCAAAATTTCCGTCGCCGGGCCGTAATGGCGTTCATCAAACATGGCGCTGACCTCGCCCGGCTCCAGGGTCAGCTCCACCGTCCAGGCGCCGGCGGCCTTGGCTTCCTGCACGAAGCCGGCGGCGGGCCAGACCGTGCCGGACGTGCCGAGGGCGACAAACAGATCCACACTCTCCAGCGCCGCATAAATCTGATCCATGCCAAGGGGCATCTCGCCGAACCAGACCACGTGGGGGCGCAGCGTCCCGCCAGCGCCGCAGGACGGGCAGGCGCGCGCCCGCGTCAGCGGCTCGCGGTCGGCAAAGACATGACCGCACGCCGTACAGCGCGTCTTCATCAGCTAGCCATGCATATGCAGGAGGGACGCCGCGCCCGCCGGCTCGTGCAGATCGTCGATATTCTGGGGGACCAGCAGAAACTCCCCCCGCCCCGCCATCATCCAGGCCTGTTCCAGCCCGGCCAAAGCGAGATGGGCGGCGTTGGGCCGGGCGGCGATCAGATTGGCGCGCCGGGCCGAGTAGAAGGCCAGCACGGCTTCGGGATCGGCGGCGTAGCCTTCGGGCGTGGCGAGCTTCATGGGATCAAACTTCGCCCAGATGCCGCCCGCATCACGGAAGGTGCCAAGTCCGCTTTCCGCGCTGATCCCGGCGCCGGTGAGGTGTCCGAAAATGCGCGGGGGCTTGGTCATGGGCCAAGGGGGGCCGGGCGGGGCGCGCCCTGTCCAGCGCTTTTGTGCGGGCGGGTTTCAGCAGACGAGACGGGCGCCCGGCTTTGGTGAACGCTTGCTTAACCGCACGCGCGCGAGAGTGCGCCAAAGGCCCGCGGCACAGGGGAAGGCCTCATGCGCATCCGACCAGGCGACCCGTCCGGCGCAGCCGCAGCGCGGCGCGAACCGGCCTCTGCGGCGCGGGGTTCCAGCGCCTCTGGCGCCTCTGGCGCCTCGGCGCCGGCCAGCGGGGCCCGTGCGCCCGACACGGCGTCGATCATGGGCGTGCCGGAAGCGGAACTCACCCCCAATGTCCAGCGCGCGCTATTGTCCCTGATGGGCGAGGTGGACCAGCTGCGCCGCGAGACCGAGGCCCTGCGCGCCAAGGTGCGCGATCTGGAAAATCTGGCCGACCGCGATGTCTTCCTGCCCGTCCTCAACCGGCGCGCCTTCCTGCGTGAGGTGTCAAAGGCGCTGGCGCTGGCCGAGCGCCATGACGCGCCGTCCTCGCTGATCTATCTCGACCTCAACGGCGTCAAGGCGATCAATGACACCCATGGCCACGCCGCCGGGGACGCCGCCCTGCGCGCCGTGGCCGATCTGATCGCGGCCCATGTGCGCGAGACCGACGCGGTGGGGCGCCTGGGCGGTGACGAGTTCGGCATCGTGCTCACCCTCACCCCGGCCGGCATTGCCGAGCGCAAGGCCCGCGAACTGGTCGAGACGCTGGAGACCACGCCCATCCTCCATGAAGGCCGGGAGCTGAAAGTCGGCGCCGCCTGGGGCGTGCGGGCGCTGGAACCGGGAATCGACGTCTCCACCGCCATGGCCGAAGCCGACGCGGCCATGTATGCCCGCAAGAGCGGCGCGGCCTGAAACACGGCGCCCTGTCACAATTCAGCGTGTTGCGCCCTGCCAGAGCAGAGCCTAGAACTGGTCCGCTGACGGGCGCCGGGTGGGGCCGGTCCCGCATTGAAGAGGCCTCCTCCATGACCCGACTTTCCGAATTTCGTGAATATGCCCTTGCCAACAAGATGGAGCTCGGAGCGATCCTGAGCGAGGTCTACACCGGGCTCATGCGCGACCGGACGGGGTTCTCCATGTTCGATGGCGGCGCGCACAAGGGTTACCATACGCTGCGCATGCTGGCCCTGCCCGGTTGCGAGCGCGTGATTGCGGTGGAAGCCGATCCGGACATGGCCCAGCGCCTGCACGAGATCATTGAGCGCGAAGCGCCGGGCGACACGCGCGTGACGCTGGTGAAAAAGGCCCTGCAGCGCGACCCCTCCATCCGCTCCATTCCGTGGCGTTCGTCAAGCAGCCTCCAGGGCCGCTCCTCCATTGTCTCTGAAAACTCCGGCCGGCCCACCATCTGGCACGGCAATCAGGAGATGGAGTATCGCGACGTGGCCCAGGTCGAGGCCGCCACCATTGACGATATTCTCAGCGCCAACACCCTTCCGCTGGGCTTTATCAAGCTCGATCTTGAAGGCGCTGACCTGCACGCCCTGTTCGGCGCGCGCGACACGCTGGCGCGCTATCGCCCGGTGGTGGCGTTCGAAAATTCGGTCCATGCACCCGAAGTGCACGGCTTCACCCTGCCGGAAGTGGCGGGCTATTTTCACGGGCTGGGCTATGTGGCCATGGACGTCGTCGGCGACGTAATGGGCGTGGACAACTGGTTCGGCTTCTTTGAAGCCTGGGCCGTGCCGCGCGAACGGGTTGCGATGGTGTCCGAACTGATCAACGAGTCGCTGGCCAAGCGCGGGTTCAAGTAGAGCGCTTCAATCAGGCTACACTACTACTGGCACTTAATCGGCCGCTCCAATTGACGAATAATTGGCGGCTAAAGATGGGGGACGAGCATGAACGCCTATGACAAGGTCAAGGACCTGAAGTGGTTTCACGCTATTGACTTTGGAGAATTTGCCAGCTCGGGGCGCTTTAAGCCAGGAAACCCGCAAAATATAACACTTTACGGCGCATTCGAGCTTATAGATTCAATAGACATCACTGGCGCGAGTGTCCTCGATATCGGGACTTATGACGGGATTGCGGCCTTTGGCATGACCGCTTTGGGCGCGTCAAAAGTTGTTGCTTGTGACACCTATTCAAACTCGGCATTCATTTTGGCTAGGAGCCTTCTCGGGCTCGAAGACAAGGTCAAATATGTTCCGGAAACCCAAATTCGCGATCTCACAACGCGTTTCGCCGCCAAGGAATTTGATCTCGTTCTGTGCGCCGGGGTCATCTATCACATGCTCTTCCCGATGCAGGCGTTCGTCAGGAACCGGGAGATCATCAAGGACAATGGCTATCTGGTCATGGAGACGCCGTTTGCCGGTGATCGTGATGACTCAGTTCTGATCTTCAATGGGGCCGACCCGGTTGTGAACGAGCCCTACACCTACTTCGTGCCAACCCTGTCGGCCCTGGTTGGCATGGCTCAACTGTCCGGGTTCAAGCTGATCGCCACCAGAGTTCTCAAGGCCCCCAAACGAGTCACCCTGCTGCTTCAGGCTGTTGATCGGCAGGAGCTGATTGACGCCGAGGACACCTACCCGATGATCGTCCAGATGCTCAAAAGAGACACCTGTGATGACGAGTTCAGGTACAAGAACCTCGAAGCGGCGCCGAAAGTTTACTCGTCGACCAGCCTCAAAAAGAGCATTGCTCCGATGCGGGAAATCGACATGAACTCTGAAGTGGTCAGCTGGCCGTATCACCCCCCGAAAGAGCGCCCCATCGCTGGCCAAACGCGCTTTGAAGCTGAGGACGGCAATACCCTGAAACTCTAAACCGGCCTGAACGCCGCACAGTGGGGTCATTTAAAGGCCTGCGGTCCAGTGTGACCGCAGGCGTCCCTATTGATGTCTGCACCCAACACTATGGGTTTTTAGCTGACGGACCCACCCCATCAGCCAAACAAATTCTTTCAAAACGAATACCCGAATTCATTGATGTCCGAGATATAGGCCTCGCCCACCGCATTCATTGACTCGTCGTCGTAGAATAACCGGTATTCCTTATTATCTTTTCTTGCGTTTTTGTTCACATGCGGAACTTCAATTTCATCAATTTTCAGGCGGCGGCAAACTTCAGAAACGCCCCTTTGCATGTCTTCAACCTGTATGACGAAATCAACAAGACGCTTGCCATTCTTTGTGCAGAAACGTTCAAAATTCGTTGCGTAATGAAATTCCTTACTCATTGCGAATTTTTTGAAACTGCCCGTTTCCTCAACTCGCTTGTGCCAGATTGAGCGAGACTCTCTTTGCCCGTAATGGTAGCGGGAAACAATTTTGTCCCATGGATTTCTCACAGAGGTGAATATAAATGTCTCAGAAGCACACATATCCAGCTTTTTGAGGATTTCTATCGCGGCCGCGGCATTTGCATGATGCGGCAGAACAAGGCATCCTCGTTCGGCTTTTTACTTGATCTATATTCAGAATACGGTGTAAACGCCGCACGCAGCGAGCTGCTGGCGCATTGCGGGTTCGCCACGAACAGAAACTTGTGCTGTCTCGAAATTCTCACTGAAACGCTCCCCCCCATAGCATTTGCAAGTCACCGAAGGTTGTTGCCCACGGGTCAAGTTTGTTGTAGTCAATCTGCAGAAGTGTTTCAACCTTGGACGTCACATCACAGGCACGGGGGGCCGCCAACAAAATGCTGATCAGCAATACTAAAAAATTCATTTTTCTGAAAACCAAAAAATGCGCCTCAACATCCGTAGAGTTGTATTTTCAAAAATATTGCGTGCCGGAAGATCACATATTCTTCTCGACCACACCTGCACGGTCACAAACGCCAACAATAATATCGGAAGCTGGCGTAGTGGCCTACCGGGGGGCCTCGAGCACCAATCAGGAATTATACCATCATATGTCCGCCGCTAAAGTGAAAGAACATTTTCCGGCAGAATTTGATAGCTTCTTCAAATTCTCAATAATGAGAAACCCTTTTTCCAAAGTTGTGAGCCTCTTCTGGCACCGCCATCGCGAGGATGTTGCGCTTTCAAAGGCCGATTTTAGTACAGTGAGGGATACATTTAATCAGTGGATCGCTAAAAACGGAGTGGGGCCGCGGGATCGGTATATTTATGAAATCGACGGCGAGTATGTCGTTGATTACTTCATCATGTACGAAGATCTCTTGGAGGGCGTTAAATCAGTCTGTGAAAAGGTCAATGTGCCATTTGAACAAGACAATCTTGGCTCGTTCAAATCAGGGTATCATGGGCAGGTGAAGCCGTATCAGGACTATTTTGATGATAATTCCAAAGCGGCTGTCGAGGCGTATTTTTCAAAAGAGATTGAAAAATTCTCCTATAGCTTCGATTGATCGGCTCGCCGCCCGCGCCTGATTGAATGGGCGGTCCGGACCGCATCTGGCCGCGTCGCCTTGCGGGGATGAATTGCCGCCTGGCCCGGCGGGACAGGGGCAAATATCGGCCTCAGCCGAAGCCGATAATCTTCCCCAGGCGGCCGAGCTCGCTGATCAGAGGATCGTGGTTCGCCCTGATTTCGGCCTCGATCCAGCCGGGCACGGTCAGATCCGTGTTGTCGCCAAAGCCGACATGATCCGTCTGGCGCAATATCGGCCTGTATACGTCCGGCTCGAACATGGTTGTCAGCATCCCGTCCACCGCAGCCGATATGTCTTTCGCCATATGCGTTTGAGACATGAAGTACAGATTTTCCGACGGGATGATTTTCAAGGCCGCGCTTATGTGGAACCCGTAATTCAGGCGGCTTTGGGCATATTTCAGATAATACTGCCCGATATCGCAGTGTGCGAAGAACTCTCTGTCCTGCCAGGCGAAATGCGCCTTGTTGCGGCCGCTCGTGGCGATATCCTTGTGCATCTTCCACCAGGACCGCAGTGACTTCACAGGGTCGCGCAGGCAGATGAGGTATTTGCGGTTTTCGTCCTGCGCCAGATAGGTGAGCGCCGCCTGGTCATAGATGTAAGACGTGCATTTGTGCGCCACCAGGACGGTTTTGTGGTCCAGAACGCCCGGCTCGAACAGCGTGTCTTCAATGGATTGTATTTCAGGCCATTGGATTTCGAGCTTGCGGGTACGGCTCCGGAGCACTTCGACGCCCCGGCGGGCGCCGAGCTCCAGCATCAGAGCCGTGGTGCCACACTTGGGAAAACCAAGCACGACGAGATTTTCAGGCGTTGCGCTCATCACCGTGATCTTTGGCCGGTTGGGCCGGATGTGCCCCCTGATTGCCGGAGCCCGCGCACGTGCCGCGCTAGAATTCGCGCCTTGCGATGGCGACTTTGGAATAGTCGACATAGAATGACTGGCTGGGCGTCAGAATCGTGCGCTTTTCCGGCACGTGCTTTTCATAGACATAGCGCGCAAAACCGGCGACCAGGCTGTCGGCCTGCTCCGACGTAGCCTCGATTTCGACGGACGCGCCCGATTCCAGGACAAGTTTCACCAGAGCCATTGAATTCTCCTGCAGTGTGGCGAAGGCCGCACCTTTCCCAACCACCTCTCTAGCAGGCGGTTCGGCCCTGTCAAAGGCGGGTCCGCCGCCCTGTGCGGCGCGGCGCCGGCGGGAGCAGGGGCGACCAGGCTGCCGTGTCCGGGGCTGCTGACGCATCGCTCGACGGCGCATGTCATCCAAAGTCTTCGACGCCGCAGGCGATCGGGACATCCGCTCTTGAAAAGCCCGCCCACTGAACGGCGGTTTTTACTTCAACAAATCTGTGAGGCACTGGCCGTATTCGCTCTTGCCAAAACGCGCTGCGGCGCGGGCGAGCGCATCATCGGAGAGCCAACCCTGGCGCCAGCCGATTTCTTCAGGCGACGAGATCAGCAAGCCCTGGCGTTCCGAAAGCGTGCGCACAAAATTGCCAGCGTCAAGCAGCGAGTTGTGGGTCCCGGTGTCAAACCAGGCATACCCGCGGCCGAGCAGTTTCACGCCGAGATCGCCCCGTTCGAGATACGCCTTGTTGACGTCGGTGATCTCCAGCTCGCCGCGGGCTGATGGTTTGACCCCTGCAGCAATGTCCAGCACGTCATTGTCATAGAAGTACAGGCCAATCACCGCGTAGTTTGATTTGGGCAGCGCCGGCTTTTCCTCAATGGAGGTGACTTTCTTCGTCTTGTCGAAGGCGACGACCCCGTATCGTTCCGGATCCTGTACGCGATAGCCAAATACTGTGGCGCCTGATTGCTTTCCCGCAGCCGCCGCGAGCATGTCTCCCAAGCCGTGGCCATAAAGGATATTGTCCCCCAGCACGAGAGCGACAGGGTCTGAGCCCACGAAACCGCGTCCGATGATGAAGGCCTCGGCCAGGCCGCGCGGCTGGTCTTGCACCGCATAGCTCAGCTGCACCCCGAACGTGGAGCCATCGCCCAGGAGAGCCTTGAAATTCGCCGCATCATGCGGGGTGGTGATGACCAGTATCTCGCGCACCCCCGCCAGCATGAGCAGGGAGAGCGGATAGTAGATCATCGGCTTGTCGTAGACAGGCAGCATCTGCTTGGACAAACCCAGGGTCAGCGGATGAAGGCGCGTGCCCGCGCCCCCGGCCAGAATGATGCCCTTCATACTCACTCCACTATGTCGCGTCAGGCTGATTTCGCCCCGGCGGGAAGGCCCAGGCGGCGCGTTGCGTCAGTCGTGGCGAGCAGGCGCCGCCACCAGTCTTCCTGATCGAGATACCATCCGACCGTCTGTGCGACACCGTGTTCGAACAGCCGCCTCGGGCGCCAGCCAAACTCTTTTTCAATCTTGGAAAAATCGATCGCGTACCGAAAATCATGCCCTGGACGATCGGGCACGAACTCGATTAGCCGATTGTGCGGCGCGCGGTCCGGGAAGCGATGGTCCAGAGCCGCACAGACCGCCCCGGCCACCTCAAGATTGGTCCGCTCGGCGGCGCCGCCGACATTATAGCTTTCTCCCGGCCGGCCCCGTGTCGCGATCAGCACCAGCGCTTCGGCATGATCCTCGACATGGAGCCAGTCGCGCACATTATCGCCCTGGCCATAGACCGGCATGGGCAGCGCGTCGCAGCCCTTCGCGATGAGAACCGGAATGAGCTTCTCGGGAAATTGCCACGGCCCATAATTATTGGAGCAGTTGGAGAGCACCACCGGCAGGCCGTAGGTCTCGCTCCAGGCGCGCACCAGATGGTCGGACGCCGCCTTGGACGCTGAATAGGGCGAGCGCGGATCATAACGGGTCGTTTCGGTGAAGGGCGGATCATCAGGCCCGAGCGATCCGAACACCTCATCGGTGGAGATGTGATGGAAGCGGAAGCGCGCCCTCGCCTCGCCGGACAGGCTGTCATAGTGCGCGCGCGCACCCTGCAACATGTTGAACGTGCCGACAATATTGGTCTGGATGAAGTCTCCGGGCCCGTCGATCGAGCGGTCGACATGGCTTTCGGCGGCCAGGTGCATGACCAGGTCCGGCGTCCACGTCTCGAACACGCCGCGCACGCGCTCTGGGTCGCGGATATCGCCTTTCTCGAAATGGTAGCGCTCACTGGACGCGCACGTCTCCACGGCCTCCGGAAGCGCCGCATAGGTCATGGCGTCCAGCACGATGACCTCGTGACCGGTCTCGCGGACAAGACGGCGGACCACCGCCGATCCAATGAACCCGAGGCCGCCGGTCACAAGAATCTTCATCCAATCCCCCGATACGCCGCGCGCTATGCGCGCGGACCCTGTTTCGGCGCAAGGCATGGCGCCCGCTCCGGGACTCGCTGAAATCCTTAGACGCTCCGGCGCGCGATGGCCAGTATGGAGCCGCTTGTGAGCGCTATCGCCGGGACGGCTAAAACTCGCGCCGGACGATCGCAACCTTGGAGTAGTCGACATAGACCGACTGGCTCGGCGTCAGGATCGTGCGCTTTTCCGGCACGCGCTTTTCAAACGCGTAGCGCGCAAACGCGGCGACCATGTCGTCAGCCTGCGCCGAGGTGGTTTCGATCTCCACGTCTGCGCCTGACACCAGAATGACTTTAACCAATGCCATTAAAATTCCCCCATTGGTTCAATGAAGGCCGCGCCTTCATTGAACGTCCCGTTACATTCAGGCAAACGCCAGGCAGCCAACGCCATCAACTCGGCTTGGCCGCTGTTATGGACTGGAAGGCGCGCCGTTCATGACCATGGCGACCTTGCGCCAGTCGAGGCTGAGACTGCTGTCCTCATCCACCTTGAAACGGGCCGCCGGGGCGTCGCCGTCTTCTGTGAATTTGGCAAACGACCTTACCAGGCGCGCGCCGGTGGCGTCTGGCAAAGAGACTACAGTCTCGTGGCCAGACTCAAATACGATCTTCACATTAGCCATGATGTACACCCTATAAAGTTGAAGTTAGCGCAGCTTCCAGAGGGTCTAGTTGACCCTTCTGACCACAGCCGTTTTTGAATAGTCGACATAGATCGACTGGCTGGGTGTCAGTATCGTACGCTTTTCCAGCATACGCTTTCCGGCTACAAACCGTGCAAACGACGCCACCATATCGTCTGCGATCTTGTCCGTGGTCTCAACATCCACAGACGCGCCCGAATCAAGCGTCACCTTTACCAAGGCCATGACGTCCCCCAACTCCCCACCCGGTCCCCGCACTTTACTTACATTAGCAAAGCGCATCCGCCTAGACGGCATTTCGCACACGCGCGAAATTTTTTGCGGGTGCGAAGAGCAGGGATCAGCGGCTGGCGTCGAGCAGGGCCTGGAGGATGGCCCGGGCCTCGGCGCCGTGTTCGGGATCGGCCAGGGCCATAGCCGCGCTGGCGCGCAGATATCCGGTCTTGGAACCGGTATCGAACACCTCGCCAGTAAAGGGCAGGGCGTGGAACGGGCTTTCGCCCATCAGGGTCTGCATGGCGTCGGTCAGCTGGATCTCTCCGCCGGCGCCGGGGGTCTGGCGCGACAGGATGCCGAAAATCTCCGGCTGGAGGATATAGCGTCCGGAAATCATCAGATTGGACGGCGCATCCTGCACGGCGGGTTTCTCCACCATGCCGCGCATTTCAATCAGCGCGCCCTTGCGTGCGCCCGGATCAACAATCCCATAGCTCGACACCTCGGCGCGCGGCACTTCCTGGACCGAGATAAGATTGCCGCCGACCTCGCCGTAGGCCTGCGTCATCTCCGCCAGGCAGGCCGGATCGGAGCGCATGATCATGTCGGGCAACAGCACGGCGAAAGGCTCGCCGCCCACCAGTTCGCGGGCGCACCACACGGCATGGCCGAGACCCAGCGGCGCCTGCTGACGCACGAAGCTGCAGGCGCCCGCCCCCGGCAAATCGGCGCGCAGGGCGTCAAGCACAGCGGTCTTGCCTTTGGCTTCCAGAGTAGCTTCCAGCTCATAGGCGATGTCGAAATAGTCCTCGATCGCGCCCTTGTTGCGCCCGGTGACGAAAATGAAATGCTCGATCCCCGCCGCGCGCGCTTCGTCGATCACATAGTGCAGGGCCGGCCGGTCGAATACGGGCAGCATTTCCTTGGGGATGACCTTGGTCGCCGGCAGCACCCGCGTGCCAAGACCCGCTACCGGAAGCACCGCCTTGCGAACTGGTTTGATGGCCATGAGTTGTCTCGCGCCTCCCGACTAGCGTCCCTCGCGCCGGTCTAGCCCGCAAGCTGCAGGCGCGCAATATCACCGCCTTCAGTGCAATCGCCTTAAATTGCCTCTTCAAGCGCAAGCCCGCTTGCACTAAAACACCCGTCCAGCCGGGGGGCGGAACTGGGGGCAGTGTATATGAACGTGATGCGGCCGTTTATTCTGTGCGGCGGGTCCGGGACCCGCCTTTGGCCGGTCTCGACCCCGGAGCGGCCCAAGCAGTTTCACGCCCTGTCCGGCGCACGCAGCATGATCGCGGAAACCGCTGCGCGCCTGCCCGGCGCACTCGGGACCATCACGCTCGCGCCCGCCGCCGCCATTGCAGGCGCCCGCTGGCGCGCAGCGCTGAGCACCCATTTGCGCGGCGGCGCGATGGTGCTCGAACCCGTTGCCCGCAATTCCGGCCCGGCGGTGGCCGCCGCGGCGCTGTGTGCGGATACGGACGATCTTGTTCTGATCCTGCCGGCGGACCATCACATCGCCGATATACCGGCCTTTCATGAGGCGCTGGCGCGCGGGGCCGAGGCCGCCGCCGACGGCGCGCTGGTGACATTTGGTATTCGCCCCGACCACGCCGCCACCGGCTATGGCTATATCGAGCTGGCCTCGCCCGAAGCGGCGCGGGCGCCTTTCGCCCCGGCCCGGGCCTTTGTCGAAAAGCCGGCGCGCGAGGTGGCGGAAACCTATCTGTCCGGCGGACGCCATTTATGGAATGCCGGCATTTTCCTGTTCCGCGCCAGCGCCATGATCGCGGCGCTGGAACGCCACGCACCCGGCATCCTGACCGCCGTGCGCGCCGCCCTGCCAGCCGCCGGTCCCATGACCGCAGGCGAGGCGCGCGCCATGGCGCGCGAGGCCTTTGTGGGCGCGCCCTCCATCTCCATCGACTATGCGGGGATGGAGAAGGCTGAGCATGTCCATGTCGTCCCGGTCTCGATGGGCTGGAGCGATCTGGGTGATTTTCGCGCGCTTAAAGCCCTGCACGCGGCGGGCGGCGACAGCGTTCTGATCGGCCCGGCGGCGGAAGATCAGGGCTCTGGCAATTTCATTTTCTCCACCGGACCGCGCGTGGCGGTGCGGGGCCTGTCGGGCATCGCCGTCGCGGCGAGCCCGGACGGGGTGCTGGTCACGGCGCTGGATCAGGCCGCCGAGATCCGCAGCGCTGTCGAGGCGGCCAGCCGCAGCTATGCGCCCAATCTGGACCCGGTGCTGGCCGGGCGCGCCCGCACATGGGTGTTTGACCGCATGCTGCCCGCCTGGGCGGAATCGGGCTGGGACGCGGTGCATGGCGGATTTGTCGAGACGCTGACCCGCGGCGGCGCGCCCAATCTTACCCAGCCGCGCCGTGGCCGGGTGGCGCCGCGCCAGGTCTTCACCTTCGCCACCGCCCTGATGCGCGGCTGGGATCCGGACGGGACGGCCAGCCGCCTGGTCGACCAGGGACTGGATTTCCTCGATGGCCCGGCGCGCTCGCCAGACGGCGGCTGGGCGCATTTGCTGGACGGGTCGGGCGCGGTCACCGATCCGCGCCGCGATCTCTATGACCACGCCTTCGTGGCGTTGGGCGCCGCGCGCGCCTTTCAGGCCACCGGCGACGCCCGGGCCGAACGCATGGCGCGCGAAGCCTTTGGCGTCATTGACGCCACCCAGCGCAATGGCGGCGAGGGTTGGGCCAGCCCGGAAACCGCGCCGGGACTGAAACAGTCCAACCCCCACATGCACATGCTGGAGGCCAGCCTGGTCTGGTTTGAAGCCAGCGGCGATCCGGACGCGCGTGCGCGCATCGAGACGCTGGCCTGGCTGTTTGAAGCCTTCATGTTTGATCCCGCCACCGGCGCGGTGGGCGAAGACTATGATCCCGACTGGACGCCCGTGGGGGGCGAGGCCGGCGCGCGGATCGAGCCGGGCCATTGCTATGAATGGGCCTGGCTGATGTCCGAGGTCCAGCGCCTGACCGGCCGGGACACCGCCAGCTGGTCGCGCCGCCTGATCGGTTTCGCCGACACCCGCGGGCGCTGCCCTGACGGGTTCTCGCACGATGCGGTGGACGCGGGCGGTGCGCCGCTGCGGCCCACCGCCCGCGCCTGGCCGCAGCTGGAGCGCATCCGCGCGCGCCTGCGCTTTCCCGAAACGGCCGCCCCGGGCGAAGCCGGGCGCGAGCTCGCCGCCTTCATGGACGCCTATATCGACGAGGAGAGCCCCGCCTGGTGCGACCGGCGCCAGGCTGATGGCTGCATGCCGATGGATTATCTGCCCGCCTCCATGCCGTATCACTTCATGACGGCGCTGGGCGGGTTGTGAGGGTGAGCGAGAGGATTGCCGGCAAGGCTTGTCCAGCTGAATTGATCGCTATCCGGCCAAAGATCACGACCCGATACGGCGGCGGGTAGAGCGCCAGCCGGTGCAACCAGATTTCGCTGATTGCACCGGATGTTACCGGCTCAGCTTTCAGCCGCTTCCGCCCGCAACGCGTCTTTCTCCGCCATCAGCTGCTTACGCTCGGCCGCCAAGCTCTGGCGCTCCGCCTTCAGCTGGTCGGCTTCAGCCTTCGCCTGCGCCATGCGCTCGCGGATGGCTTTCAGGCGCTGATTAATTTCCTTGGCGCGGTTGGCGTCGGTCATGATCGTCCCCTCTGGCGGCGCCCGGTGCGGGCGCCCTTAAAGCCTGTTGGTACATTCCATGGGGCCGTCGGCGGCGTCAAGCGAGCACCCTCTCAAGGCCGTCCCACGCTGACATAGCGGAAGCCGCGCGCGGCGGTTTCGGCCGGGTCGTAGATATTGCGCAAATCCACGATCAGCGGCTCCTTGAGCGCGGCTTTCAAGCGGCCGAAATCCAGCGCCCGGAACTCGTTCCATTCAGTCAGGATGACCAGAAGGTCCGCCCCGTCCGCGCACTGATAGGGGCCGGTGACGAAGTCGACGTTCTCAAGCAGCTTTTCGGCTTCCTCAAGACCCGCCGGATCAAAGGCGCGCACCCGCGCGCCCGCCGCCTGCAGGGCCGGGATGATATCGAGGCTGGGCGCCTCGCGCATATCATCGGTATTGGGCTTGAAGGTCAGGCCCAGCACCGCAATGGTCTTGCCGTCCACCGAGCCGCCGGCCGCCGCGATGATCTTGCCGGCCATGGCCTCTTTGCGCTTGTCATTGATGTCGACCACCGTCTCGATCAGGCGCACCGGCGCGCCGGCCTCCTGGGCGGTGCGCACCAGGGCGATGGTGTCCTTGGGAAAGCATGAGCCGCCATAGCCGGGCCCGGCATGGAGGAATTTCGACCCGATCCGGTTGTCCAGGCCGATGCCGCGCGCGACTTCCTGCACATTGGCGCCCACATGCTCGCACAGATCGGCCATCTCGTTGATGAAGGTGATCTTCATGGCCAGGAAGGCGTTGGCGGCGTATTTGATCAGCTCCGAGGTGCGCCGCGTGGTGAACACGATGGGCGTCTCGTTGAGATAGAGCGGGCGGTAAAGCTCGCGCATGCGCGCGGTGGCGCGCTCGTCCTCGGTCCCGACCACCACACGGTCAGGGCGCTTGAAATCGTCAATGGCCGCGCCTTCGCGCAGAAATTCCGGGTTCGACACCACGGCGAAGTCCGCGTCCGGGCGGGCTTTGCGGATCACCGCCTCCACCTCGTCGCCCGTGCCCACCGGCACGGTGGAGTTGTTCACCACGACGGTGAAACCCTCCATCACGGCGGCGATCTCCTCGGCCGCGGCGTAGACATAAGTCAGGTCGGCATGCCCGTCTCCGCGCCGCGAGGGCGTGCCCACCGCGATGAACACCACGTCCGCCTGGCGCACCGCTTCAGACAGGTCGGTGGCGAAATCCAGCCGCCCCTCGCGCACATTGCGCTCGACCAGCATGTCCAGACCCGGCTCGTAGATCGGCACGCCGCCGCTGCGCAGCAGGGCGATCTTGTCCTCGTTCTTGTCGATACAGGTCACATGGTGGCCGAAATCGGCGAAACAGGCTCCCGACACCAGGCCGACATAGCCCGTTCCGATCATGGCGACACGCATCGCGCAGCTCCCCCGCAAGGACTGACAGGACCGGCCTTCAGCCGGTCAGGCAGGCATAGCAGCGGCCCGGGGGCAGGCCAAGCGCGCGGGCCAGCGGGGCGGCGCTGAGGCGCGCTCAGATCTCCTGATCGAATTCGCCGATCTCGCTATGGCGGGCCAGCTCCTCGCGGATGGCGCCGAAGATGGCGCGCACATCCTCCTTGCTGGTGAGGCTCTCCACGACGATCACCAGATT
>JAIUMW010000015.1 GCA_022565365.1 Oceanicaulis sp. | reverse complement strand
CGCGCCGCCGCGCCGGCGGGGGGGGGGGCCCGCACAGGGCTGACCGGGCCCGCCCCCGCCCGCGCCGCCGCCGCCCCGCGGGCGCGGGGGAGCCGGGCGGCCAGCGCGCGGGCCGCAAACAGATCGCCCGTGCCATTGGGCGTGCGCGCGCGCGGACCCACGCGCAGCGTCTCCAGCGACACCGGGAGGCCATCACCCTCCAGGGCCAGCACCGCGATGTGGCCTGCGCCCGCCGGGGCCGACGTCACCAGCGCGGCGGGCGCCAGCGCCTGGGCGGCGCGGGCGGCATCCTCCATCGTGGAGAGGGGGCGTCCGGCCAGCCAGGCGAGCTCAAACAGATTGGGTGTGATCACATCGGCCAGCGGGATCAGGCGGGTGGCGATCCCCATCGCTGTGGCGCGCGGCAGATACAGCCCGCCATCGCGCCCGTCAGCCTCACCATCGCCCATGATCGGATCGACCATCACCAGAAGGTCGCGATTGACGGTGCGCGCCGCCGCGATGAAGCGGGCCGCCGCCTCCACCTGGCCGGGGCTGGCCAGATAGCCGGTGAGGATGGCGCGGGCGTTGTGCGGCGCGCCGGTGGCGGCCAGCGCGTCCAGCAGGCTGGCAAAGTCCGCATCCGCCAGCGCCGCCCCGCCCGGGGCGCCGAGCCCGGGATGGCGCCCGAAACTGACACTGGGCGCCAGACAGGTCTCGATCCCCGCCGCGTGCAGCACCCGCACGCTCAAGCTTCCGCCCACCGGGCTGCCGGCCAGCTGGGAGCTGATCACGATCACAGGGCCCTCGGGTGAGGCCGATGAGGCGGGCTGAGGCGGGCGGCTGGTGCGGGGCATCTGTGTCTTGTAAAGCTTGCACCCATGACTGGCGAGACGTCATCCTGTCCTCACGCGCGGCCTTTGCGCTCGGCGCTGTACACGCCCGGGGACCGGGCGCGCGCGATTGAGAAGGCGGCGGGCCTCGACGCCGACGCCCTGCTCCTGGATCTGGAAGACGCCGTGGCGCCGGACCGCAAACCCGGCGCCCGCGCCGCCGCGCCGGCCGCCATCGCCGCGTTTCGCAAGGCCGGGCGCTATAGCGTGCTGCGCATCCACGCGCCGGGCGAAGCGGAAACCCAATCCGATCTGCCCTGCGTGGGCGCGGCGCAGCCCGACGCTGTCCTGATCGCGAAAGCCGAAGACGCCGGGGCGCTGGCCGATCTGCGCGCTGCGCTGACATCAGAAGGCTGGTCCGGCCCCCTCTGGCTGATGATCGAAACCCCGCGCGGCGTGTTCCTGGCCGAGCAGCTGGCCATAGCGCCCGACAGGGCCGAGGCGCTGGGCGTGTCGGTTCTGGTGGCCGGGGGCAATGATCTGGCTGAAGGCCTGCGCCTGCCCGCCGGGCCCGGACGCCGCGCCGGACTGACGCCTCATCTGGCCCGGCTGGTGCTGGCGGCGCGCGCGGCGGGCTTAAGCGTGCTCGACGGGGTGTACAACGCCCATACCGACGCGGCAGGCTTCACGGTGGACGCTCAAGAGGCGCGCGCGCTGGGCTTTGACGGCAAGACGCTGATCCATCCCGCCCAGATCGCGCCGTGCCACGCCGCTTTCAGGCCTGGCGATGACGAAATCGCGGCGGCGCGCGCCATCATCGCCGCCTTTGACGATCCCGCGCATGCCGGGCGCGGCGCCATCGCGGTCAATGGCGTGATGGCCGAGCGCCTGCATCTGGACGCCGCCCGCGCCACCCTGGCCGCGGCGGGCCTCGACGAGAAAGGCTGACCGACATGGAATTCTGGCATAATCCGCGCTGCTCGAAATCGCGTGAAGCGCTCGCCATCCTGCGCGAGCAGGGTATCGAACCTGAAGTGCGCCTCTATCTCGACCGGCCGCCCAAGGAGGCCGAGATCCGGTCCGTCATCGCGGCGATGGGCCTGGACAGCGCCCACGACCTTATCCGCACTGGCGAGCCGGACTATAAGGCGGCGGGGCTGTCACGCGGCTCTGGCGAAGACGCCCTGATCGCCGCCATGGCCGCCCACCCCAAACTCATCGAGCGCCCGATCCTGATCGATAGCGGCCGCGCGGTGATAGGCCGCCCGCCCGAACGGGTGCTGGAGCTGGTTTAGGGGAGCTTCTCTCTTCATCACGAAGAGGAGAAACAAGATCGATGCTTTCCCGGGCGAGCGGGGCGAGACCCGGGACCCATCCACCGAAGTTTTCCACCCTCCAGGCGGTTCAGATGTTGCGGGATGGGTCCAGGATATTGGCTTCGCAAATTCCGGGAAAGCAGAGGTTTGTGGTGAGTTGAAGCGGTTTCCTCACCCCCCGCCGCACGCCTTGCAGTCCGGATCGCGGTGCAGGCGGACCGTCCGCGCCCGGCCTGACAGGCCGTCATGGATGACCAGGCGGCCGATCAGCGGCTCGCCTGCGCCGGTGATCAGCTTGATGGCTTCCAGCGCCATCAGCGATCCGACAATGCCTGTCAACGCGCCGACAATGCCGGTCTGGGCGCAGGTTTCGGCATCAGGCGGGATCTCCGGCATCCAGCATTGATAGCAGGGCGCGTCCGGGGCGAGATGCGGCGCGAATACGCCAACCTGACCATCCCAGCGCCCCACCGCCCCGGACACCAGCGGGATGCGGGCGGCCAGCGCGGCGCGGTTCACCGCAAACCGGGTGGCGAAATCATCGCAGCCATCCAGCACCAGATCGGCGCCGGCCAGCAGATCCGGCAGGCTGGACTCATCTGCGGTGACGGCGCGCGCTTCGATCTCCAGCGACGGATCCAGCGCGGACAGGGCCTCGGCGGTGCGCTCGGTCTTCAGGCGTCCCACATCTTCAGTGCGAAACAGGATCTGGCGCTGGAGATTATCCAGGCTCACCACATCGGGATCGGCGATGCGGACGGCGCCCG
The DNA here is from genome assembly GCA_022565365.1 of Oceanicaulis sp. GTDB lineage: Bacteria > Pseudomonadota > Alphaproteobacteria > Caulobacterales > Maricaulaceae > Oceanicaulis. The sequence continues at coordinate 21,071 of JAIUMW010000015.1, read as the reverse complement.
CGCCGGCGGCCGCCAGATACAGCGCAGCGGGCGCGCCGAGCCCTCCTGCGCCGATGATCACCACCCGGGCGCGCGACAGGCGCTGCTGGCCGGGTCCGCCGATCTCTTTGAGCAGGATATGGCGGGCATGGCGGGCGGGATCGACGGGCACTGCGTTTCTCCTGCCGGGGCCAGGGCGTCAGTCAGCTTGGGTTCAGCCTTGCTGTTCACACTCAGGGCGGTGATAACACATCATTCGCCGCGCAGGAGAGGTCCCATGCGTCACAGTCTGATCATCGCCGCCGCCGCTCTGGCTCTGGCCGGGTGCGCCACCGCTGAAGGCTACCGCCAGCAGACCGAGCAGTTTCTGGGCGCCCATTCGGATGCGCTGGTCCTGGAGTACGGCTCGCCGCGTTCGCGCGACCGGCTGTCGGACGGCTCGGAAGTGTGGACCTATTTGTCGCGCGAACAGCGCTTCCAGTCGGGCGGCTACCGCTCCATCCCGCGCGAGCGCCGCGTCCGGTACCGCGACGAGCAGGGCCGTACGCGCGAGCGTGTCGAGCAATACACCGAAACCGTCTACGAGCCGCCGCGCGAATGGACGGTGCAGTGCGAAACCCGCTTCGTGATTGCCCCGGACCGCCGCGTGGTCGATTTCCGCTTCCAGGGCGAAGGCTGCGTCGCGCCGGAAATATACTGAAGCCAGGACCGGTCTCCACCTGCCTTGTTTCCCCGGCCCTGAGCCGGGGCCCATCCCCGCGTCCTGAACGCCCCTGCAGACGTGGATAGTGGTCGGGATGGGTCCCGGATCGGCTACGCCGTCCGGGAAGGCAGCATTGAGTTGGTGTGTCTGCCCCCCATCATGGGCAGGGAGATTTTTGCATGCCCTCCGGCCATTTAGAGCGTAATTGGCAAAAGCGGGAGCCGGTTTTCGGAAAAATTGCGCTCCAGATCAAAGAGCTAGAGCGTGCCGATCGATATCCCGTATCGATCCTGGACGCTCGTCCCCACAAGCAGGGGAGGAAAGGTTTGCGGTCCACGCTCTGACGTAAAAGCACTTTACATTACAAAGTGCATTATGATACCCATTCCTCAAGCCCGGCTTGCCCGGCGCCATGAGGAAAGGATGGACTGATCATGACCACACGCGACACCCAACCATCGGGCGATGATCTCGCCTATCTCAGCGCTCTGGCCCGCTCGGGCGAGGATGCGCCGCTGCTGGGCGGGCGGTTTCTGGTCTGGTGGGCGGGGCTCACCAGCCTGGTGATCCTTGCCCACTGGGCGATCATCATGGGCTATGGGCCGTTCGGCGCCGGAGCGCTCTGGCCGCTCTGGCTGGGCTATATCGCCCTGGGCTCGATCGGGTCGGTGGTGCTGGGCATCACCATTCGCAACAAGCCGGGTCTGGGCGCCTCGGCCAACCGCACCGAGTCCGCAGTCTGGCAGAGCGCAGGCGCGGGCATTGGCGTGATCTTTCTGGGCGTCGCCGCCGGCGTGCAGACCGGCGTGCTGCCCACCGTCTTCTTCAACGTGATCCTGCCTGTGGCCCTGGCCGCCTATGGCGTGGCGTGGATGACGGTGGCGCGTGTGTCGCGCCGGTCCGGGCTCTATGCCCCGACGGTGCTGGCCTTCGCCGGCGCGGGCGCAGGCATGGCGTTTGCGGCGGGGCCCTGGGTCTATCCGATCACCGCGCTGGCGCTGCTGGGCTCGTCCCTGCTGCCGGGTCTGGTGATGCTGCGCAGCGAGCCGCGGAGCCTGGCCTGATGGGCGCGTTCGATTCCCAGGGGCTCGACGATGTCATCCACGGCAAGCTGCGCCTGGCGGTGATGAGCTACCTGTCCGCCGTGGAGGACGCCAGCTTCACCGAACTGCGCGAGCGCACCGGCGCCAGTGACGGCAATCTCTCGGTCCAGCTGCGCAAGCTGGAAGAGGCGGGTTACGTCGCCCAGACCAAGCAATTCGTCGACCGGCGGCCCCATACGCGCGTGCGCATGACGCCGGACGGGCGCAAGGCCTGGATCGCCTATCTCGATGCGCTGCGGGAGATTATCGGGAAGGGGTGAGGAATGTGTTTTCATTTCCCTGTTTTCCCGGAATGGGCGCAGCCCATCTCCAGGACCCATCCCCCATAGCGCCCAACCGCCTCGACAGCTGATGCGATGGTGGATGGGTCCCGGCCTGGCTTTCAGCCAGCCGGGAAAACAAGGTGGAGGAGAGCCCCTAACCTTTCAGCACGTCCACCAGCGTTGTACCCATGCGCGCGGGGCTGTCGGCGACGGTGATGCCGGCTGATTTCATCGCCTCGATCTTGTCGTCGGCGCCGCCCTTGCCGCCCGCCACGATGGCGCCGGCATGGCCCATGGTGCGGCCCGGAGGCGCGGTGCGCCCGGCGATAAAGCCCACCATCGGCTTCTTGCGGCCTTTTTTGGCTTCATCCTTGATGAACTGGGCGGCCTCTTCCTCGGCAGCGCCGCCGATCTCACCGATCATGATGATCGACTTGGTGGCCTCATCGGCCAGGAACAGCTCCAGCATGTCGATGAATTCGGTGCCCTTGACCGGGTCGCCGCCAATGCCCACCGCCGTGGTCTGGCCGAGATTCACGCGGCTGGTCTGGAACACCGCTTCATAGGTCAGGGTGCCAGAACGCGAGACCACGCCCACGCTGCCCTTCTTGAAGATGGAGCCCGGCATGATGCCGATCTTGCATTCTTCCGGCGTCAGCACGCCAGGGCAGTTGGGGCCCAGCAGGCGTGAGCTGGAGCGGTCAAGGCGCGCCTTCACGCGCACCATGTCCATCACCGGAATGCCCTCGGTGATGCAGGTGATCAGCTCAATGCCCGCATCAATCGCCTCGATAATGGCGTCGGCGGCGCCGGCGGGCGGCACATAGATCACCGAGGCGGTCGCGCCGGTGGCCTCGCGCCCCTCGGCCACGCTGGCGAAGATCGGCAGGGACGCCGCGCCGTCCATGCCGCTGGTCCAGCTCTCGCCGCCCTTCTTGGGGTGCACGCCCCCGACCATGCGGGTGCCGAAATAGGCCAGCGCCTGCTCGGTGTGGAAGGTGCCGGTCTTGCCGGTCAGGCCCTGAACGAGGACTTTGGTGGACTTGTTGACGAGAATGGACATGAGGTCGGTTTCCTAAGGATAAAATTTGAAGGTTCGGGACGGGAGGTTCGGCAAAGCCCTACCCCCGCACCGCCTTCACGATTTTCTGCGCGGCGTCATCGAGATCGTCAGCCGAGGTGATGTCCAGCCCGCTTTCGTTGAGGATGCGCTGGCCGCGCTCCACATTCGTACCTTCCAGGCGCACCACCAGCGGCACCTTCAGGCCCACCTCCTTCACCGCGGCGACCACGCCCTCGGCGATGACGTCGCAGCGCATGATGCCGCCGAAGATATTGACCAGAATGCCTTTGACGTTCTCGTCGGCGGTGATGATCTTGAAGGCCGCCGTGACTTTTTCCTTGCTGGCGCCGCCGCCCACATCAAGGAAGTTGGCCGGCTCGGCGCCATAGAGCTTGATGATGTCCATGGTGGCCATGGCCAGGCCCGCCCCGTTGACCATGCAGCCGATCTCGCCGTCCAGCGCGATATAGGCCAGGTCGTATTTGGAGGCTTCAATTTCCTTGTCGTCTTCCTCGGTCAGATCGCGCAGGGCGCGCACATCGTCGTGGCGGAACAGGGCGTTGCCGTCAAAGCTGACCTTGGCGTCCAGCACGCGCAGGCGGCCGTTCTCCATGACGATGAGCGGGTTGATCTCCAGCATGCTCATGTCTTTTTCGGTGAAGGCCCGGTAGAGGATCGGGGCCAGCGCCGCCATGTCGGTGCGCGCCGCGCCGTCGAGATTGAGCGCATCGGAGATCGACCCCGCATCGGCGTCCGTGACGCCCGCTTGCGGGTCGATATTGATGGTGAGGATTTTCTCCGGCGTGTGCTCGGCCACCTCTTCAATATCCATCCCGCCTTCGGTGGAGACCACGAAGGCCACCCGGCCGGTATCCCGGTTGACCAGCAGGGAGAGGTAAAGCTCGCGGGCAATGTCCGCGCCGTCCTCGATATAGAGCCGGTTGACCTGACGGCCCGCCGGACCGGTCTGGTGGGTGACCAGCGTATTGCCGAGCATTTCTTTGGCGTGGGCGGTCACATCGTCCTTGGTGAAGGCCAGGCGCACACCGCCTTTGGCGTCGGGCCCCAGCTCCTTGAACTTGCCCTTGCCGCGCCCGCCGGCGTGGATCTGGGATTTGACCACCCAGAGCGGGCCGGGCAGCTGATCGGCGGCCTTGCGCGCCTCCTCGACGGAAAACACGGCGACGCCGTCGGCGACAGGGGCGCCAAAGGATTTCAGCAAGGCCTTGGCCTGGTGCTCGTGGATGTTCATGGGGCCGGACACTCTTTTTTCAGATGGGAATCGGAGGGCGCGGACGTGCGGTCCGCAACGGTGGAAATGCCGGGGGCGGTTATAACACCGCCGCCCGCGCTGGCAACGCACCTGTCTGTGACAGACATCAGGACGAGGCGGGCGCCAGACGTGCGCTGATGGCGCCGGCCGCCCAGCCCAGCCCGCCCGCCAGCCCGGCGGTAAGCGCCAGGATCACCGGCAGCGGATCCCCGGCGCAGGCCTCGCCGCCCGCCGCCTCACAGGCCGCCACGGCGTCTTCAATGCGCGCCGCCAGCACCAGCGCCGCCAGCTGCCCGGCCAGCACGGGCAGGCCCGTGCCCACCAGCGTCCAGCCGATCCAGGCGGTGAAGCTCAGCGTCTTCAGCCGGGCGCGCAGCCACAGGGCGGCGGCCACGCCAAGGCTGGTGGGGATCAGAATCGCCAATACCGCCCAAAAGGTCATGAGGGCGTCCTTGGGACCGGCTCCGGTTCGGGGTCAGGGCCGGGCCCGGTTTCCGGCCCCGCCTCTGAGGGTGTTTCCGGGGCGTCGATTTCAGCCAGACCCGCCGAGGTGGCGCTGAGATAGACAAAGGGCTCGCGCTCCTCCTCGCGCACGGGCTTGCGCGCCGAGCGCCGCCACAGCATGGCGACGGCGAGGATGGCGCTGAACACGGCGGCGAACAGGAACAGGCCGCGCGCGCCCAGCGGCCCGGCATAGGCGATGCCCGACAGGATCGGCCCCAGCACCGCCCCGGCGGCCCAGACCAGCAGCGTGCCCGACGCGATGGCGGGCAAATCCTCCCCCCGCGACCGGTCGGCGGCATGGGCGACGCCCACGGAATAGTACGCCAGGCTCGCTGCGCCCCACAGCCCGGCCAGGATCGCCCCGCCGATCAGGCCGGGATTGAGCAGCACGCCCAGCAATATGGCGAAGAAGGCCGACAGGGCGGCCAGGCCGGCTATCACCATGCGCCGGTCAATCCGGTCGGAAATCCAGCCCGCAGGCCACTGCACCAGAATGGCCAGCGTATAGATCACGGCCAGCACCATCGCCGCCGCGCTGGCCGGCGAGTCCGCCTGCAGCGTCTCCGCCCAGATCGGGATGAAGGCCAGCGTGCCGGTATTGATGATGCCGGCGAAGAACACCGCCGCCGCGGCGGCTGGCGCGATGGTCAGCAGGCGCAGGGGCGACACGGTGGCGCCCGTGGGCATGGCGGGCTGGCCGCGTCCGGTGAAGACGACGGGGATCAGCGCCAGTGACAGGAAAATGCCCGCCACCACAAAGGTGTCGCTCATCAAAAGCCCGCTCAGCGCGATCACGAAAGGCCCCAGGACCAGTCCGAACCGGCCGACGATCTGATAGGCTGAGATAACCGTCCCGCGCCGCTCAGGCGCGGTGGCGTCGGCGATCCAGCTTTCGGCCACGGCGAAAATGCCCGCCGCGCAGACGCCAAAGGCGAAGCGGGCCAGAAGCCACCAGGTGAAGTCGGAGTCCAGCGCCAGCGCCAGCGTGGTCGCCGCCGCGCCCCCGGCATAGGCGGCATAGGCCCGGATATGGCCGATGGAGCGGATGATGCGCGGCGCGGTGAAGGCGCCCGCCATGAACCCGGCGCTATAGCCCGCGACCACCGCGCCGATGGACACCGCCGACCATTGGGCCGCGTTCATCACCAGAGGCAGGGCGACGCCCAGCGCGCCAAGGGCCACCTGCAGAAGCAGGGTGGCGGCCATGACGGTGGCGACATTGCGATAGATCATCATGGCGGGCGGAGCCTCAACCGGGCGGCGCTTAAGGGTGAGCGCAACACATCACGGACCCCGGCGCGGTGCAACCCGCATGGCCTGTCACTTCTGCCGATCAGACCCGTTTACCCCAGTCGCGCCAGGCGCGCGGCCATCCAGTCCAGCGAGGCGGGCCCGGCGCCCCGCAGCGCCAGATACAGGCCCAGCGCGCCCCAGGCGAGCGTTGTGGGCCAGGCCTCGGGCAGGATGAACACGATATGCCACAGCGCGCCCGCCGCCGCCGCGAGGCCTGCCAGCCGGGTCAGAAAACCCAGCGCCAGGCTCGCCGTCATCAGCAAGGCCGCCGCCAGAAGCAGCATGGCGGTCAGCTCGGGATCAAACTGGTTTTGCGTCCAGATGCGCGCCGCCGCCACAAGGCCCGGCTCCGGCGTGATCCAGGCGCGCCAGTCCATGGCGTCGATCACCGGCAGGGCGTTGGCCTGCCCCCAGGTCCAGAACTGCGCCGCCAGCACAAAGCGCGCGAGCAGCCCCGCCAGCAAATCCACGCCGCTGGACCCCGGCCGCCGCACAGCCGGGCGCGCGCCGTCATACAGCGCGGCGAAACGCGTGTCAGGTTTGTCCTCGGCCATATCCCCTCCGGCCTTTGGCGCACCATGGCGCAAAAACGCGTCCCGCTTCAACGGGTTCGCGGGGCTTAGCGGGGGAGGCGTGGCGGCGGGGCAACAGGGGGATGCCCAGGCGCCGGACTAGAGTAACCGTCTTGGTCAAGCGCATTCCCCTCGTCTGCAGGGGCAGAGCTGTAAAAGATGACAGCCATTACGAGGATTACACCAATATACAAATACTATGTTAGATCGATCATCAACCGCATGGTTAATTGGTAAAATATGCCATGACGCTACATTTACTGTAGTTTGCCATGAGCGCTTTCCCTGTACCAGACTCTCTCGGGCATTATCAAATACAATATGGCATAAACTAATAAAATAGAACTAGGAATCCAAATATAAACATACCCATAAAATGCATCGGAAACATCATTCCTCCAAATATATTGCATTAGATAGGTGCATTTTGCCGCGTACAGACCGACCATAAGGACATATCGAATTTGAGCCTTTTTCAAGACATCTTCTTTATAAAATACTAAACCAATAGGCAGTGGGCGAAACACAAACAAAACAGGCAGACCCGAGCTGGTTCGTTTAAGCATTTCGCCCACCTTCCCCAAATATTGGAAATACTGCTTGCCGAAGCCACAGCCAGATGATGGGAAAGCTGCGCTCCTTGCGCCCAGTAGATTATGGGTGAACCGTCTCTAAATATCCAGCAACAGCCGCTGCGGGTTTTCCAGGCTTTCCTTGACGCGCACCAGGAAGGTGACGGCTTCCTTGCCGTCGACGATGCGGTGGTCATAGGACAGGGCCAGATACATCATCGGGCGGATTTTCACCTCACCATTGATGGCCATGGGGCGGTCCTGGATCTTGTGCATGCCCAGAATGCCGGCCTGGGGCGCGTTGAGGATCGGGCTGGACATGAGCGAGCCGTACACCCCGCCATTGGAGATGGTGAAGCTGGCGCCCTGCATGTCCTCGATGGACAGCTTGCCGTCGCGGGCGCGCTTGCCCAGCGCGCCGATATCGGCCTCGATCTGGGCCAGGGATTTGGCGTCGCAATCGCGCGCCACCGGCACGACCAGGCCCTTATCGGTGCCCACGGCCACGCCGATATCATAGAAATTCTTGTAGATGATATCGGTCCCGTCGATCTCGGCATTGACCGCCGGCACGTCCTTCAGCGCCGCGACGCAGGCCTTCACGAAGAAGCTCATAAAGCCCAGCTTCACGCCGTGCTTGGCGGTGAAGTCGTCCTGGACCTGCTTGCGCAGGCTCATGATCGCGCTCATGTCCGCCTCGTTATACGTGGTCAGCATGGCGGCGGTGTTCTGGGCGTCTTTCAGGCGGCGCGCGATGGTCTGGCGCAGGCGGGTCATCTTCACGCGCTCTTCGCGCGGGCCAGTGTCGCGGGGTTTGGTGGTTTCGGCTTTCGCCGCCTCGGCTTTGGGCGCCGCGGCGCCGCTCTCGATGGCCTTGAGCGCATCGCCCTTGGTCACGCGGCCATCCTTGCCGCTGCCTTCGACTTTATTAAGGTCGAGATCGTTTTCCTCGGCCACGCGCCGGGCGGCGGGCATGGCTTTGGCGCCCTCGCCGGACTCGGTCTTCTGCGCCGGCTTGTCCTCAGACTTCTTGTCCTCGGCCTTCGCCTCTTCAGGCTTGGCTTCAGGCTTTTTCTCGTCTGACGCCTTGGCCGATCCCGAGGCGCCCGCATCCAGCTCGCCGAGCACCGCGCCGATCTCGACGGTTTCGCCTTCCTTGGCGCTGATCTTCTTGATCACGCCGTCTTCCTCGGCGCGCACTTCCACGGCGACTTTGTCGGTCTCCAGCTCCACCAGAACATCGTCGCGCTTCACGCTATCGCCTTCGGACACCTGCCAGGCGCCCACAGTGGCTTCGGAAACGGATTCGCCCAGGGTCGGGACTTTGATCTCGGTCATGTCAGGTCTTTCTTCACACGGAGTGGGGCGGTGTGCGGCGGCTTCTTGGGGCTAGTCGTCGCCAAGCGCGGCGTCGATGAGGGCCTTCTGCTGGGCCTGGTGGCGCGACAAAAGCCCGGTGGCGGTGGAGGCGGACGGCGCCCGGCCAGCATAGCGCGGACGCGCGCTGCGGGTGCCGGCCTTGTCCAGGCAGAACTCGATATAGGGCTCGACGAACGTCCACGCGCCCATGTTTTTCGGCTCTTCCTGGCACCAGACCACGTCGGCGTTGGGGAAGCGCTTGAGCTCGTCAATCACCGACTTGGCCGGGAAGGGATAGAATTGCTCCACGCGCAGGAGATAGACATCGTCGATCTCGCGCTCCTCACGGGCTTCCAGCAGATCGAAATACACCTTGCCCGAGCAAAGCACGACGCGGCGGATCTTGTCGTCCCCGGTCAGGATCAGGCTGGTGCGCGCCGGTCCCACGTCGGGATGGGTCTGGCGGCCGCGTGCATCGGCGTCATCCCACAATACCCGGTGGAATCCCGAGCCGGGCCCGAACTCGGACAGGGCGCTGACGCAGCGCTTGTGCCGCAAGAGGCTCTTGGGCGTCATCAGCACCAGCGGCTTGCGGAAGCCGCGATGGATCTGGCGGCGCAATATGTGGAAATAATTGGCCGGGGTGGTGCAGTTGGCCACCTGCATATTGTCTTCGGCGCACTGCTGCAGGAAGCGCTCAAGGCGCGCCGAGGAGTGCTCGGGACCCTGGCCCTCATAGCCGTGGGGCAAGAGCATGACGAGGCCCGACATGCGCAGCCATTTGCGTTCGGCCGACGAGATGAACTGGTCGATGATCATCTGCGCGCCGTTGGTGAAATCGCCGAACTGGGCCTCCCACATCACCAGCGTGTTGGGCGCCGAGGTGGCGTAGCCATACTCGAACCCCAGCACCGCCTCTTCCGACAGCATGGTGTCGATCACCTCATAGCGCGCCTGGCCCTCGCGCAGGTGATTGAGCGGCGTGTGGCGCTCCTCGGTCTCCTGGTCGATGATGTGCGAATGGCGCTGGGAGAAGGTGCCGCGCCCGGAATCCTGACCCGAGAGGCGCACCGGGAAGCCTTCATTGAGCAGCGTGCCAAACGCCAGATGCTCTGCGGTGGCCCAGTCAATGCCGTCGCCATCCTGCAGCATCGCCTTGCGCCGGCCGTCGATGACGCGCTTGAGGGTGCGGTGGATATTGATGCCGTCGGGGATTGTGGTGATGGCCTCGGCGACGGATGTCAGCGCATCCATCTCCGCCGCCGTCTGGCCGCGCCGGTCATCCTCTTCGGGCAGGCCCAGGCCCGACCACACGCCGTCCAGCCAGTCGGCCTTGTTGGCCTTGTAGTCCTTGCCCGAATCAAACTCGGCGTCGAGGAATTCATTGAATTCGGCGACCCAGCCGTCGATCTCGTTCTGGCTGACCACGCCCTCATCGATCAGGCGTTGGCCATACAGCTGCAGCGTCGTCGCGTGGTTCGCGATGGCGCGGTACATGATCGGCTGGGTGAAGGAGGGATCATCGCCCTCATTGTGGCCGAAACGGCGGTAGCAGAACATGTCCACCACCACGTCCTTGCCAAACAGCTGACGGTATTCGGCCGCCACCTTGGCGGCGTAGACCACCGCTTCGGGATCATCGCCATTGACGTGGAAAATGGGCGCCTGGACCATCAGGGCGACGTCGGACGTATAGGGCGAAGAGCGTGAATCGCGCGGATCGGTGGTGAAGCCGATCTGGTTGTTGACCACGAAATGCACCGCGCCGCCGGTGCGGTGACCCTTCAGGCCTGACAGGCCGAAGCATTCAGCCACAATGCCCTGGCCGGCGAACGCCGCATCGCCATGCAGCAAGAGCGGCAATACCTTGTGGCTCGACGGCTCGCCGGTGTCGCGCAGGAGCTTGCTCATCTTGGCGCGCGCCTTGCCCAGCACCACCGGGTTCACCGCCTCCAGGTGAGACGGGTTCGGGCTCAGCGACAGATGCACCTTGTTGCCGTCAAACTCGCGGTCGGACGACGAGCCCAGATGGTATTTCACATCGCCCGAGGCGTAGTCCTCATTGCCCAGCGAATCCCCGCCCTGAAACTCGTGAAAGATCACGTGATAGGGCTTGGCCATCACCGCGCCGAGCACGTTGAGGCGGCCCCGGTGGGGCATGCCGATAATGATCTCTTCCACGCCCAGCGCGCCGCCGCGCTTGATCACCTGCTCCAGCGCGGGGATCAGGGATTCCCCGCCGTCCAGGCCGAACCGCTTGGTGCCGGGATAGCGCTTGTGCAAGAAGCGCTCGAAGCCTTCGGTCTCGATGATCTTGCGCAATATGGCGCGCTTGCCGTTCTTTGAGAACGCCACGCCCTTGTCCGGCCCCTCGATGCGTTCCTGCAGCCAGGCTTTCTCTTCGGGGTTGGAGATATGCATGAACTCCACCGCGAAAGTGGAGCAATAGGTGCGCTTGAGAATCTCCAGCATCTGGCGGACCGTGGCGGTCTCCAGCCCCAGATAGCCGTTGATGAAAATTTCCCGGTCCATATCGGCTTCAGCAAAGCCGTAGGTCTCCGGCTCCAGTTCCGGCTGCGATCCGAAATCGGTGAGGCCCAGCGGGTCGAGATCGGCGGCCAGGTGGCCGCGCATGCGGTAGGCGCGGATCAGCATGATCGCGGCGATGGAATCCTTGACCGCCTTGTGCACGTCGGCGGGCGAGGCCTTGGGGCCGGAGCGCCTGGCGATCGCGTCAGGCAGGGTGGTCAGCGCCGCCTCCACATCGCCCAGCGCGCTGGTCAGATCGCCATCGCGGCGGGGCGGCCAGTTCTTGCGCCGCCAGGCCGGCCCGTGCGCGGCATGGGTCTGGGCGTCCGCGTCATCGCCCATCTCGTCAAAGAAGGCGCGCCAGGACGCCGGCACAGATGCGGGGTCCTGTGCGTATTGCGCGGCCATCTGCTCGAGATATGTCGCGTTGCCGCCGAACAGGAAGGCTGTGTCGAGAAAGGTCTGATTTTGGGAGGAGCGTGCGTCAGCCATGAAACCGTGTGTCCGCGAGCGGAAAGACGCGCCCCGGGGCGCGCGCGATGAGGGTGTTGGCTATGTATGACTCTTTGCCACGAAACGGAAGCCTGACGCGCGCTGATTCGGCGCCTTTGGCCGCGCCACCTTGCAGGCATGCCCGCACAGATGCGCAGAGCGTCATTAACCTGTCACATGGAACAATAGCGTTGAGCCAAAGTGTATATGAAGCACGGGCCGGAAGCCGTAATGGCTTGGGTGGAAACATGGATCTGCTAGCCGCGCTCGCGTCATACCGCGCCTCTGTAAAGGGCCGTGACCCGCTTGAGACGACGCAAATCGAGTTCATCAATCTGGGCCCGTTGCGCGACCGCTACGGCGCGCGCTGGCCGAAGGTGCGCGAGCGGATTTTCGATGTCCGCCAGGCCTTTATCGAGCGGCGCGTCGGGCGCGGCGATCTGGTCATGCGCGCGGCCACCGGCTTCATGGTGCTGCCCGGGCCGCCCGAATGGAGGCGCGCAGCGCCATGGGCCGCTGCGCCGACATGAATCAGCTTGCCGCCGCGCTGGAATGCGGCGTCCGGCATATCTCCGGCCCGGCGATCGGGGCGGCTGGGCGCACGATTCCCGCGCCCTATCCTCTCCAGCTGGCCGCTGCGCATCCGCCGGCGGTTCATACACCCAACCCGAGGCCAACATCATGACAACGCCATCCGCCGAACCGCTGATCCGCGCCGTCTACCAGTCGGCCAGCCTCATCAGCCGGGTTGAAGGCGCCTTTCGCGCCGAGCTGGCCTCCATCCTGGAGGTCAGCGCGCGCCGCAACCCGGTGCTCGGGGTCACTGGCGTGCTGATCTATGAGCGCGGGCGCTTCGTCCAGCTGCTGGAGGGCCCCGCGGCGTCAGTGGACGCCCTGCTGGACGATATCGAGATGGATGTGCGCCACGGCCTGTTCCAGATACTCTGGCGCACCCCGGCTGACTCGCGCATGTTCGAGCGATGGTCCATGGCCTTCATGGATGCCGGCGCCTCGCCGCTGCCGGACAGAGCCGTGACCAGCTGGGAGCGGGCCGGACCGATGGAGCTGGCCGCCAGGCTGGCCTTCGCCGCAGAGCATTTGTCCGTGCTCAGCGTACCCACATCCGACACCCCGGCCGATGTCAGGCAGCGCTTCCACCAGCCGTCTGCGTGCGCATGACCGGGACTGGCGCGCTATGGCCGCGCGCCGCGCGCCAGTCATCCAGCGCCCAGCGCACCGAGGGGAAGGCGAGGCTGTCCATGGGCAAATCGTTCCAATGGCGCAGGCTGACCTCCAGACTTTCCGGGCCCGGAGCAATCGCCGACACCAGCCGGGCGCGGAAGAAAATCTGCACCTGGGAAATGCGCGGCACCGAATAGACCGCCAGCAGGGCGTCCAGCTCGATATCGGCCATGGCCTCCTCGCGGGCCTCGCGCACGGCGGCGGCCTCCACGCTTTCGCTGAGTTCCATATAGCCCGCCGGCAGGGTCCACAGGCCCCTGGAGGGGTCGATCGCGCGCCGGCAGATCAGGATGCGGCCCTGATCGTCCGTGACCACCGCCCCCGCCACGATCTTCGGATTGACGTAGTCGATAAAGCCGCACGCCGAGCACACGCGCCGGGCACGGTCCTCGCCGTCAGGGGTTTTCAGCTCGAACCGGGGCGCATTGTCTGTCATGGCGGGCCTTCTGGCAGGGTGCACGACCGCCGGCGCGGCCATGATCCGTACAAGGAGCGCGATATAATTGAATCGTCATGAAAATCGCGTAGAGTGCACTCAATCCGGGGTCTGAAAGCAGGTCAAGCATGGGGCAGTCTGGCAAATCAGAGGCGCTGAGGTTTGATCTCACCGCGTCACCCGGGCACTTGCTTCATCGCGCCCAGCAATTTGCATCCGAGCGGTTTTCCGAAGCCACAGGCGGGGTGGAGCTGACCCAGCGCCAGTTCGCCGTGCTGTGCGCGGTGCATGACGCGGAAGGCCTGACCCAGACCCAGCTGGTGCAGGCCACCGGCATTGACCGGTCCACCCTGGCCGAGCTGGTCTCGCGCATGGCCGCCAAGGGTCTTCTTTCGCGCGAAAAGGCGGAAGGCGACGGCCGCGCCAACGCGGTGCGCTTCACCGAGTCCGGCCAGGCGCTGTACAAGACCGCCATTGACGGTGCGCGCGCGGCGGACGAGGCGATCCTGTCGGCCCTGCCCAAGAACAAGCGCGCCAGCTTCGCAGAGGCGCTGGCGCGTATTTCGCGCGCGGTGGATCTGGGCGCCGAAGCGGCCAAGGCCGAAGCGAAAAGCGCCAAGGACGACGCCAAGGCTGACAAGAAATCCGGCGACAAGAAAAAGAAAAAGAAGAAGAAAAAGGACAAATAGTCCTACCAGCGCGACGCCTCGCGCAGGGCGTCCCGGTCCATTTCCGCGCCGCCCGCTTCACGCCAGGCCGGTTCCAGGTGGCGCATCCAGACAATATCGGTCAGCGCCCCGCGCCAGCGCGCGCGAATGCGCCCCTCACCGTCAATCACAAAGGTTTCCGGCGCGCCGGTGACGCCGAGCTCGAACGCCGCGCGCCCTTCAGGATCATCGGCGAGTCCGGTGAAGGGATCGCCCAGCTCGGCCAGGAAGGCGCGGGCGCGGTCGGGCCGGTCGCGGTAGACAATGCCGTAGATCGGCGCTCCGGATTCGTGCAGCGCCATCAGAACCGGATGCTCCACCCGGCAGGGCGGGCACCAGGACCCCCATACATTCAGGAGATACGGTCCCTCCACCGCAGCGGGGTCGTAATCGCCGCGCCCGCCGCGGAAGGGCTGCAACTCCATCTGCGGCAGAGGCCGGCCTTCATGGATGTCGTGACCGGGCGAGGGCGCCAGCAGCGCGACGCCCAGCGCCGTCAGGATCAGCGCGATCACCACCAGCGGCGCCCAGACGATCAGCCGGTTCATGACGCGTCCCGGCGTGGCGGCGCTGCCTGTTTCGCCTCAGCCTCCCGCGCGGCCAGGCGCGCGCGCGCCTGCGCGCTGCGGCGCAGGGTCAGGAGGGTCAGTGCGCCCACGCACAATGCCGTGACGCCCCAGGCGCTCCACACCCATCCGGCATAGCCGCCCATGGCGGCCCATTCGGCCACTTCGCCGCTCATAAGGCCAGCTCCTCGGCTTCCAGGCGCTGCTCGCGCCGGCGCAGGAGCACATCGGCGCGGCGCTGCGCAATCAGCGTGCGCATGGAGGTGAGCACCAATGCGGTGAGCAGCGCGGTGAACGCCAGCGCCATGACGAGAAGCGGCCAGAGCTGGCTGGCGTGAATGGTGGGTCCGTCAAAGCGGAACACGCTGGCGGGCTGGTGCAGCGTATTCCACCAGTCCACGGAGAATTTGATGATCGGCAGATTGATCAGCCCGGCCATGGCGAGGATCGCGCCCGAGCGCGCGGCCAAGCGTTCATCCTCAATGGCGGCGCGCAGGGCGATATAGCCCAGAAACAACAGGAACAGCACCAGCATGGAGGTGAGGCGCGCATCCCAAACCCACCAGGCGCCCCACATGGGCCGGCCCCATATGGCGCCGGTGACAAGGCACAGAAAGGCGAACACCGCCCCCGCCGGCGCCAGCGCGCGGGCGGCGAGGTCGGCCAGGTTATGGCGCCAGATGAAATAGACGAAGCTCGCCGTCCCCATGCCGCCATAGGCGGCCATGGCCAGCCACGCCGCCGGCACGTGGACATACATGATGCGCACGGTGTCTGATTGCTGATAGTCGGGCGGCGACAGCACCAGCGCCCACGGGATGCCTACCAGAAACAACACTCCGGCCAGCGCCCACATGACGGGCGTGAGCACGCGCGCCAGACGCTCGAACCGTTCAGGATTGGCCAGATAGCTCCACATCAAAGCTGAACTAGCGGTCTGCACCCGCCGGGGCAAGATGAGACGCGCCGCACGCGGCTGCGGCCCTGCGACGCGCTATGCGTCCCGGCGCGCGGCCAGCAGGTCGCGGATCTTGTCCGGCAGGGCCACATCGGCGGGCCTGGCGGGGGCTTTGGGCGGCCTTGCATGCTGGCCCCGCGCGCCCGTCATTTTGAATGTTTTGAATTTTCAGCCGAAGCTGAGGGGCCGCCGCGCAGCGTGGCGCGGTCAGCGGGTGCAGACGTTCAGGCGGGCGCTTCAGCCCTTCTTGTCCACCCGCTCGCGCAATTCCTTGCCGGTCTTGAAGAAGGGCACGTGCTTTTCCTTGACCGACACCTGGTCGCCGGTGCGCGGGTTGCGGCCCTCGCGCGGCGGACGGTGGCGGACGGAGAAGGCGCCAACGCCGCGCAGTTCCACCCGGTCGCCGCGTTCCAGCGCGCCGCCGATTTCGTCCAGAACGGTGTTCACCACCCGCTCCAGGTCTTTCTGGTAGAGATGCGGGTGCGCCTGGGCGAGCCGGTCGATGAGTTCAGACTTGATCATCACTTATTCCCCTTGCCGGGTTCGACTTTAGGGAGTCCGGACAAGCGGCGTCAATCGCCAAAAAATAATCCGGATCAAGAAAAACCCCCCGGCGCGGGTCGGCGCCGGGGGGTTTTGCCGTCAACGACGAGGGCGCGTGAGGCCTATTCGTCGTCTGTCTTGGTGGTTTCCTGCTTCTTCAGCGCGGCGCCCAGGATATCGCCCAGCGAGGCCCCGGAGTCCGACGAGCCGTACTGTTCCACGGCGTCTTTCTCCTCGGCGACTTCGAGCGCCTTGACCGACACCGACACCCGGCGGGTGGCCTTGTCGATCTGGGTGACGCGCGCGTCCACCTTGTCGCCCACCGCAAAGCGCTCGGGGCGCTGTTCGGCGCGGTCGCGCGACAGATCGGACTTGCGGATGAAGGCCTTGACCTGATTGTCCGGACCCAGCGCCACTTCGATGCCGCCGGTGGTCACCTCGGTCACGGTGCAGGTGACGGTCTGACCGCGCTTGTAGGCGCCGTCTTCCATGGGATCGCCGCCCAGCTGCTTGACGCCGAGGGAGACGCGCTCCTTCTCGATGTCCACGTCGAGCACCTTGGCGCGGACCATGTCGCCCTTCTTGTAGTCCTGGATGGCGTCTTCGCCGGCGCGGTCCCAGTCGAGATCCGACAGGTGCACCATGCCGTCAATTTCCTCGTCCACGCCGATGAACAGGCCGAACTCGGTGATGTTCTTGACCTCGCCCTCGACCTCGGAGCCGGCGGGGTGGGTTTCAGCGAAGATTTCCCACGGATTGCGCTGGGTCTGCTTGATGCCCAGCGACACGCGGCGCTTTTCGGAATCCACGTCCAGCACCATCACCTCGACTTCCTGGGAGGTGGCGACGATCTTGCCCGGGTGGATATTCTTCTTGGTCCAGCTCATTTCCGAGACGTTAACGAGACCTTCCACGCCCGGCTCCAGCTCCACGAAGGCGCCGTATTCGGCGATATTCGTCACGCGGCCGGTGAAGGCGGCGCCGACGGGATACTTGGCGCCCACGCCTTCCCACGGATCGGACTGCAGCTGTTTCATGCCCAGCGAGATGCGCTGGGTGTCCTTGTTGATCTTGATGATCTGGACTTTCATGGTCTGGCCGACTTCGACCACTTCGCTGGGATGGCCCACGCGGCTCCAGCTCATGTCGGTGACGTGGAGCAGGCCGTCAATGCCGCCCAGATCCACGAACGCGCCGTAATCGGTGATGTTCTTGACCACGCCTTCGCGCACTTCGCCCTCGGCCAGCTGACCAACCAGCTCGGCGCGCTGCTCGGCGCGGGATTCTTCCAGAACAGCGCGGCGCGAGACTACGATATTGCCGCGCGGACGGTCCATTTTCAGGATCGCGAAGGGCTGTTCCTTGTTCATCAGCGGGGTGACGTCGCGCACGGGGCGGATGTCCACCTGGCTGCCCGGCAGGAAGGCGCTGGCGCCGCCCAGATCGACGGTGAAGCCGCCCTTGACCCGGCCGACAATGGCGCCGGTGACCGGCTCCTTGCCTTCAAACTGCTGCTCCAGACGATCCCAGGCCTCTTCGCGGCGCGCCTTGTCGCGCGACAGGACCGCTTCGCCCATGGCGTTTTCGATGCGCTCCAGGAACACTTCGACCGTGTCGCCCGTCTTGGGAGCGCCGCCGCCGGGTCCGGTAAACTCGCGCACGGAAATGCGCCCTTCGGTCTTCAGGCCGACATCGATGATGACAATGTCATTTTCAACGGCGGTGACGCGGCCCTGAACGACCGAGCCTTCCATCAGGTCGCGGCCGGCCAGGCTCGCTTCCAGCATCTGGGCGAAATCATCACGGCTCGGGGCCGCAGTGGAGGTTTGAGACATGGATTGCTTTCTTAACGGAGACGGTTTCGGTTTGCATGTGGCCGCCATCTGGCGGCGCGCGCGGGGCTGCAGGGCAGCGCGGCGGCGCAAACACGGGGTCTGGCGCTGTCCGGCCCGGTCTTGCGGGCGGTCAGGCGCGGGTTGACAACATGGACGGCGAGGCCGCCCGGCGGATGCGCTTCAGGCAAGCCCGGAGCGCGCGCGTACTTACGCTATCGCTGGCATGAGAGCAAGGGCGGGGCGGGAGTGACGGCGCCGCCTATAACCCCCCGCCGACCCGGTTCTTCCAGTAGCCCACATCCTCGGCGTATTTGCCCACCACCTCGCCCAGCACCGCGTTGAGGCGCAGTGTGTGGAAGCTGATCCACTCGCCCTGGTCAATCTCATCGAGGCATTTCATGGAGCTGGTGAGGAAGAAAGCATAGAGCGCGGCCACCAGGATGAAGAGGATGATGAACACCCAGCCCAGCGCCGCAATGGTGTCAAACGGGCTGAGGCCCGTGAACGAGGCGAGGATGGCGAGCAGTCCCGCCAGCGCGCCCAGAAACGCCGCCGGCACGAAGATCAGGTAATAGGTGGAGTTGCGCCGGATCTGGAACACGGTGTTGCGCACATAGGTCTCGATGAAAAAGACCCGCAGCGCGAACCAGTTGATATTGATCGCCCACAGCCGCGCCTCGTCGGCGAGCTGTTTGGAATCGCGCTCCTGACCCACGGTCACGGATTTCGCCTTGCCGATGGCGGTGCGGTAATGGTCGTTCACCCGGGCGAGATACCGCGTCAGGAAATTGGCGGTCTCGCGCGCCGTATTGCGCTGATACGGGCTGTATTCAGCATAATAGAGCGCCCACATCACCAGCGCCGCCAGCGCGCACGAGCCTGCGCCCGCGAGCAGGGAGGAGAGCTGCGCGCCGGTGATCGGCCCGGCGGCCTCGTCAGCGATGGGGCTCAGCGCGGCGATCACACCGGTATCGTTGAGCACGATATTGGTGAGCAGCACCCCGCCCAGGATCAGCGAGAACCAGATCGCCAGCTTGCGCACATTGGCGTTCATCGCCTTGCGGCTTTCATTGAGGAGATAGAGCACGCCACTGTCGGATTCATGGAATTGCCGCGCGATCACCGCGCCTTCCACGTCTTCAAACAGGGCGCGCGGGTCGGCCTCTATGGGCACTTTGCCGCCGAGAAACCCGTTGGCGAGTTTGGCGTAGTCTTTCGCCAGCTCGTCGGTCAGCTCCTCGGGCATGCGCATGAAGCCCACGCGCACCGACAGCCATTTGAAGAACACGCCCTGGCGCTGGAGATAGCTTTCCTCGTGGGCGAAGTCATTGCCCAGCGCGGTTTCGGTGAGGGTGCGGTGGCCCGACACCGCGGCGGCGGCGACGGCTTCCACCGCCTCGTCGCCCACATTCACCGTGGCGCGCCGCCCAGCGCCCAGAAGGCGCAGGATCAGCCGGTAGGGGAAGGTCGCCGCGCGCAGAACCGCGCTGATCAGGGGCCGGGCGCTGGCGCGGGCGATGAACGCCACCAGCGCCAGGATCAGCCCGGCGCCGAGGCCCGCGGTAAACCAGGCAGTGACAGACAGGCCCTCGCCCATGAACGCGCTCTCCCCTCCGGCCGGCGCCCCGGCCCCCTCAGGCCCGCCGCGTCGATGGAGATCATACTAGCCCGGCGCGGGCGCCGGGGCGAGGGGCGTTAACCCTTAAATCGCGTCCACGCTCAGAACGGCACCCAGTTGCGGCGATGGGAATAGGACAAATAGCCCACATTCGCTCCGGCCCGGAAACCCACGCCCGAGCGGATCGGCGCCAGGGTGATGTCGTCGGCGCGCTGATAATTCACGCCCAGCCCGGCGATGAAATAGGCCGAGCCCTCGACGCCGGGAAAGCGCTGGTAGAGCCGGTCGGTTTCATAGAGATCATAGACCAGGGTGAAGACCCGGCTGGCATTGCCGCCCGCATCAAACCCCACGGACGGGCCCTGCCAGAACACCTTGCGGCGCGGCTCGCCCGATTTCATCACCAGCCAGCCCTCGCCATAGCGCAGGCCCACGCCGATGGCGCCGGACACTTCCTCGCCCGCGATATAGCCCACCGGGCGCCCCAGATCGGAGAAGACGCGCTCGATGGCGCTGGCGGCGGCTTCAGCCGTGACGCCGAAGAAATCGGCCGCCGCCTCCACGATCTCGTCCTCAGAATAGGTGTCGATGTCTGACTGGTAACCGCTGGGGCGGCCATATTCAGGGCGGTCGCCGCGCGGCCCGGCCTCGGCGCGGGCGCTGGACTGGCCCGAACCTGTGGCGCTGCAGGCGCCCAGCATGGCGGCAATCGCCAGGGCGGCGGCGACGCGAAGGGGGAGGGAAGCTGTCATGACACGGATCCTCAACTCGGCGCGGCGGCGCGCACGTGCTTACCAGACCACCGTCGCCCACGATTGCGGCAGGCATGCGGCGCTAAGGTTAGCGCGGAGTTAACGGGCGGGCGCGCTTACGCCCTGCTTTCATTGCGACCCTGGCTCCCCGTCGTTCCTTGCCGGGCCATGCTCGGTCGCCGCACGCGGCGGCCCAAAGGGCCGTCCTTGACAGTCGGCGATCGTCTTGCGTGATCTTCCAGCATGGAACGATGGGGAGAACTGACCCCCAGAGCCCGCCAAGCTTTGGGTGTCGCTCTCAGTCAAATGCGTTTCCCCCGGCCCTTCAGCCCGGCGCCGGCGCCGCCCGGCCACGTATTGCGCGCAGCTCACCGCCTGTTCCGCTTGGCGCGGGGCGGCGCCAGTGCTAACTCCCGCGCCATGAGCACAGATCCCGCCCTGATCCGCAATTTCTCCATCGTGGCCCATATCGACCACGGCAAATCCACCCTGGCTGACCGGCTGATCCAGTTCACCGGCGGGCTGACCGCGCGCGAGATGACCGAACAGGTCCTCGACAATATGGATATCGAGAAAGAGCGCGGCATCACCATCAAGGCCCAGACCGTGCGGCTGGAATACCCGGCGAAAGACGGCAAGACCTATGTGCTCACCCTGATCGACAAGCCGGGCCATGTCGACTTCGCCTACGAGGTCTCGCGCTCGCGCT
>JAIUMW010000014.1 GCA_022565365.1 Oceanicaulis sp. | reverse complement strand
GCGATGAGCCGGCCGTGGCCGGCTCTGTCGTCCACATGATTTTCGACGCTTCAGGCTCCATGCTCCGGCGCATGGAGGGCGGACGGCGCATCGAGGTGGCCCGGACTGTGGCGCGCGACGCCATTGACGCGCGCATTCCCTCTGATGTGCCGGTCGCGCTCAGGGCGTTTGGCCACACCGAGCCTGGAAGCTGCGAGACCGAGCTGCTGGTGGCGCCCTCGGCCGGCAATCACGCCGAAGTATTGAGCGCCGTGGAGCGCATCCAGGCGATCAATCTGGCGCGCACGCCGCTGGCGGCCTCGCTGGCTGCGGTGTCGGGCGATCTCGAAGGCTTCACGGACGGGCGCCAGCTGGTGGTCATGCTCACCGATGGCGAGGAGACCTGTGGCGGCAATGTCGAGGCCGAACTCGAACGCCTGATGGATTCAGGGGTGGAGGTGCGCCTGAACATCGTGGGCTTCCACATCGACCAGGCGGCGCTGCGCGACGAGTTCGAGCGCCTGGCCGAGCTGGGCGGCGGCGTCTATTTCGACACAAGAGACGGAGAGGGGCTTCAAAGCGCATTGGCCGAGGCCATGGCGGCGGAGTTCGCCGTGCGCGACAGCGAAGGCGCAATCATCGCCCGGGGCCGCGTGGACGGAGATCCGGGGGCGCTGGACGCAGGCCGCTACAGGCTTGTGATCGAGGGCCATGAAGAGCGCGAGATCGTCATCGAGCCGGACACTGAAAAACAGGTCCGGATGGGCCCCGGCTGAACGGCCCTGACCTGGCCGGGGACACCGCCATTGGCTCTCAACCACCCGAATGGGCCTAGCGCCATGGGGCGGGCGCCATAGACTGCCGAAAACTCAAGCAACATCGTGGAGCGACACATGAATTACCGCCTGACCGCCATTGCAGCCCTGCTTCCGGCCTCGCTTGCGCTCAGCGCCTGCGGCGGATCGGACAACGCACCCGGCAGCAGCGCCGGAAACGGGGACGGCTCGGCCACAGCAAGCTGGAACGGCGAAACGCTCACATTCGAACGGGTGCGGTGCCGCCCCTTGCCGGGGGGCGAGCAGTGGACCATCACGGCCAGCAGCCCGCAAAACGATGTCCAGGTGCGCTACTGGCGCAATGATGACGGCAGCTATGACACGTCGGAAGCCAGCGTCCGCCTTGAGCTGATGGATGATAACTGGCGCGTCCTCGAGCGCTATGTGGCCCAGAGCGTCACGCTGGACGTTTCGCAGGAAGACCGGGCCGGCGGTGAGCTTCACCTGCCGCTCCATTTCGAACCCGGTGTGGGCGAGGGCCTGCCCGATGGCGGGACTTTGCGTTTCGACATCACCTGCTAGCCGCACGCGCCGAGCCAGACGGGCCGCAAAAAGAAACCGCCCTGCCTTGAGCAGGGCGGTTTCCGTGCGTCCGGGTGCAGGACCGCCGTCAGCGCGTCAGCGTCTCAGCTGACCCGTCACGACGGCGGACTGCACATGGGCCTGCCCGGAGCGCGGGTCTTCAGGGAGGGTGTAGACCACCAGAACCATGGCGACGCTGCCGCTTTCAGCACTGCGGAGCGCCTCGCCAGCCGCTGCAGCAGCGCCGCGTTGGAGGACCTGACGCGCGCCGCGCTCGCCCCCGGAAACGAAGTGGTCGCCGGGGAAGAAATGATCGCCCGGAAAGAAATGATCGCCCGGGAAGAAATGGTCGCCGGGGAAAAAGTGGTCGCCAGGGAAAAGCCTTTCCGCGCGCACCAGACGGTCCCGGGCCTGACGCCCTTCGCCATGGCGGAACTCTTCTGACGTCTCGGCCACGATCCGGCCTGAACCGTCCACCGCGAACGCTGCGGCGACGCCGGCGCCCTCTATCCGGGATTCGACCGTGATGGCGCTGACCATGATGCGGCCCAGATCCGTTGCGTTCGCTCCCCGGCTTGTCCGGTCGAGACCGGTGGCGACGGCTCGCTCGTCAAGAGCGAGACGGGCCCCATCTGCCAGGCGCGCTTCCGCGCCGGGTGCTGATACGGCGCAAGCGCCCAAGAGCGCCGCCGTGGCGGCGAGTTTTACAATCAGGTTCATGATCACTCTCTTTGAGCCGGATGATCGGAAGGTCAGATAGCCGCAGGATGCACCGCCCGCGTCTAGACTCGTTCAGGCGCGTGTTCCCGGGGAGCGGCAGACGCCTTGGCGGCCGCCGCGCTCATCTGTGTCTAGTCCGGGCAAAGCCCCTGAAAGCCCACTTCCATGGCGTCCTCGCGGATCGGGGGGAAAAGCGCCGCCGTTCCTGACGCGCTCAGCTCACCGGCGCCCCATGATGCGATCCTGGGCCCGTCTTCGCTGTCTTCAGGGCCGCGATGCACCCATTGCTGATTGTTATAGACCACCGAGAGGGCGTGCAGCCCCGGCCAGCGCTGGAGCATTATGGCCACTTGGCTGCCGTCTGGCAGTTCACCGCGCGCGCCGGCCGTCTGGTTTTCGTGGTCGCAAAGGGTCACGATCATGGCGTGGGCTTCGCCGTCGAGCCAGAGCGTGCCTGTTCCCGGTTGGGTGTCGGGAACCGCCAACATCGCAGCGGCAACAAGTACGAGCATGGTCAAACTCCTTGTGTGTGGTCAGGGACAACGCCGCGAGGACGGCTACCAGCAGTCGCGGCGCTCAAACAGGTCCATCAGATGATCGCGCCGGTCATAGGCGGTTGTGATCTGCCAGTCTTCGTTTGACCGGTCACGCGCATGGTCAGGCTGGCGGCCTGCGCCCAGCACCCTGCGGGCGTCGCCCAGAACGCCGCTGGTCTCGTAATTGCGCGTGCGCTGGGCCACGGACTGACCCGCTTCAAGGGCTTGATCGGGGTCGACGGCGACACCGGAAGCGCTTTCAGGATCGGCGCCTGAGATGAATGTGTCGATGTGACCGATCTCGGCTTCCAGCGCGTCGCAAGTCAGCGCCGGATCCCGCGGCATGTGCGCGGCGAGCCACGGGCCGGCGCTGGCCTGATCTGTATCGCCCAGCGCGGCGGCGCAGCGATTGCGCTCATAGAGCCCCATCAAATGATGGCGGCGGTCTTCGGCCACCCTGTCCGGATCCGGACCGCGTGGCCGGGTTTGCTGGCGTCTCTGATTTCCGCCGAACAGGCGTTGCGCATCGCGCATCATGCCTGAAGCCTGCTGATTGCCCGCCCGGCGCGCAGCCACCTCGGCGGCGGTCATACCCTGCCGGGCATTGACCGGGGATCCGCCAGACACGCCGCGGCTGTCCGCGCGCCAGCGGTCAATCTCGCCGATCTCGGTTTCCAGCGCCTCGCAGCTCAGGCTGCGGTCCCTCGGCTCGCGAGCGTGCTGCCAGGGGCCGGACTGGGCCGCTGCGGCTGCCGGAAGCAGGCCGAGCGTGGCGCTCGCCAGCGCCGTCGCAATGGTCTGGCTCCATCGATTCATGATCGTGTCTCCTTGCATGCAATTGGCAGGGTGCGGCTGATCTCCATCAGACAGAACCGGGAATGGCGAAGGGGCGCCAGCCCCGAACGGGGGGTGGCGCACGCACACCCGGTCGGGTCTAGCGCCGGCGCCTACACTTGCAAGTATGGCGCTCAGCCTGCCGGGGCGGGCACATGTCTTCAGCTGAAAGGGATTTCATGACCAGACTCACGCAAGGATTATTCTGCATCCGCACGCTGGCCGTACTGGCGCTGGCCGGCTTCGCGCCGGCCGCCGCAGCACAGATGCAGGGCGTCAGCTATGATGGCGAGGTGACCGGCTCAATCGGCGACATGGCCTATCAGGGCCGCATACCCGCGCCCAATCCGCCCAATGCCGAAATTCCCGGCGGCGCCCACTTCACCGTTGAGCAGGAAGGTCAGCAGCGCTTCGTACGCGTTCTGGTCACAGCGTTGGGATCGCAGGCCCCGGCCCGGCGGGGCCCGGACGGCTATTACGG
The DNA here is from genome assembly GCA_022565365.1 of Oceanicaulis sp. Taxonomy (GTDB): domain Bacteria; phylum Pseudomonadota; class Alphaproteobacteria; order Caulobacterales; family Maricaulaceae; genus Oceanicaulis. Next base: position 20,835 of record JAIUMW010000014.1, on the reverse strand, counting down.
CGACAACGCCGTGCGCCTCGAGATGGGCTTCGCCTTGCCCGCCTCGGCATCCGATTCAGACTTGACGCAAGACCTGCTGGAGTTCGCCTCGCTCAGCTTTGTCGAGGTCTGGCCGTCACGCGTCAGGGCGCCCGCACTGCAGTACAATACCATGTTCAACCAGCCTGATCTGTCCCTGGCCACGCTGGAGTGGAGTGATGACGGCATACGTCTGGCAGGATCGGTGAGCGGCGAGGCCTGTCTCCACTTTTACGATTCAGATGGCCACGGCAATCTTATCCCCACCGGCGCCCGCGTTATGGGTGAGACCGTTTGCCCGTCTGTGGCGCTTGAGTTCTCAGCGCTGGCGACACCCTTCGAGGGTTAGGCGCAAGGCGTGTTGCTTTAAGGATGACTGATATGGCGCGAACACCCCTCGGCGCGTTGACTTTGGGCCTGCTCGCCTGCCTTGCCGCGGGTGATTGCGCGCGGGCGCAGACGCAGGACCATGCGTTTCAGGGCGAGATCCGGGGGACGTTCGGCAGCCTGGACTATGAAGGCCGCATCCCTGCACCCGATGCCCGCAGGTCAACCATTCCGCGCGGCGCGAACTATGCTGCGATGGCGGACGGGGACAATACAGCTGTCATGGTGCATTTCGTCTCGATCGGCTCGGACGAGGAAATCCGGCGGGGGCCCGAAGGCTATTATGGCGATATGGCCGTGCGCCTCGATCTGGAGTTTGGCATGGAAAGGGGCGCCGGCGAGGCGTCCCTGAACGCCGGCATGCTGCAATTTGCATCAGTGTCATTCGTTGAGGTCTGGGCCTCTGATGTGATTACGCCGTCCCTGTTCTACGCCACCGAGGAGACCATGCCTTCAGTCACTCTGGAGGTGGTGGACTGGACCGATGAGGGCATCCGGGTGAGCGGCGCCGTGTCGGGCGAGGCTTGCCTGTACTTCGATGACACAAGTCAACACGGGGGTGTCGTGCGCTCCCGCGCCATCATCATGGGCGAACCGCTCTGCCCTCGCTTCGACTTGCAGTTTTCCGCGCTCGCCTCCGCCTGGCCACGCTAGTCGTCTGCGCCCTCATCCATACAGGATGTGAGGCCGGAGGACGGTCAGGCTGACATCGCCCGGATATCACTGTCGCCATCCATCGCGGATGAAGCGGAAAATGGAGCGACGCCCTGCAAGATAATCGACGTCAGTTCGCTCTGCCGGCGGGCGCCCGTTTTCTCGAACACCCGCTTGAGATAGCCCTTGCCGGTATTCACCGTGATGGCCCGGTTGGAGCACGCCTCGGTCAGCCCCAACCCTCGCACCAGCTCCACCGTCAGACCCGCCTCCGCCGGCGTCAGCCCGTAAAGCTCGACCAGCGTTTCGGACGCGGGCCAGTTCGTGGCCGGTTCGCGCACCAGGACGGAGGCGCAGGCGGGCCGGTCCGGCGCTGAAGGCAGGCCCGACGCGACCAGCTCAACCGCGCCACCGCCGCCCAGGTCCTCGATCCGCAGGAACCCGCGCGAACCCCGGGACGCCGCCATGAGTATGCGCGCCAGCCGCTTCATGTCGCGGGAGCGGCGCGCGCGCAAAAATCCGTCATCCCAGATAAGGCCACGCCGTTCGGGCCGCAGGGCGCCGCGGAATGCGGTGTTGCTCATCAGGGCCTGCCCGTCCGGACGGATCACGGCCAACGCCAGTCCGACCGCATCCAGACTCGCCTGAGCGAGTGCGTCAGTGTCAAAAGTCTGACCCGGTGACGGTCTTGCGGGGCGGGGGCGGGGCCTGTTCGTGACGTCGCAGCGGTGCTGAGTGTGGGGCGTGTTGATTGCCGCACCCGGATGGGCAAGGCGCTCGAGCCGCCCTTGCGCATGGTCTCTGCTGGTGATGTCTGACGTCATTCGGCTTCCCTCGTCGTGTGCTGCGCCCGAACAGTGTCTTGATATGTGGCCAGAGGCGTCGGTGCGAGCCTCAACCGGTATAGCGAAATCGGGGCGCCAAATCCGGACATTTCGGGTATTGCGACTTGCACCGGGCATGCTCTTCTCTAGTTTTTAGCGTGCCGGTAGCTCCCATCGGCCCATACAGGCGTAGCAGCAGATGCCCGATTTCGGCTTTGACGACTCGCAAGACGTGATCGCGACAGCTGACAGGTTGTTTCCCGCTTTATGGGACGATCTGCGCGTCGTCGCACGCCAGGCGCGCCGGCGTCAGCGCAGCGGGCAAACGCTGCAGACCACCGCTTTGATGAGCGAAACCTGGTTGAGGCTGCGCCGCCGTGAAGGGTTCGTTGACGACAATCACTTCCTGCGCGCTGCAGCGGTCGCCATGCGCTGCGTGCTGGTTGACCATGCGCGCGCCCGTGCGGCCGCCAAGCGTGGAGGGCGCAAGCTTGACCCGCTTCATGACAATATAGAACCCTACTGGCACAGCGATGAGCGCCTGCTGGAGCTGGACGAGGCGCTTGTGCGCCTGCGCCAGGTCAGCCCGCGCCTCTCTCATGTGGTCGAGCTGCGTTTCTTCGGCGGATATTCCGAAGTGCAGACCGCTCGGATCCTTGGCGTGGTCGACCGGACCGTCCGGCGCGACTGGATCAAGGCGCGCGCCTGGCTTCACCGCGAACTCAGCGACGGCTCTGGTCAGATGGCTCGGGCAGAAACTGCGCTCTGACATTCTGAACCAGTTGAAGCGGCGCGGCGCCAGCCGGTCCCATTGCGTTGAACACCGCTTCTGAATCGTTCAGCAGCTCGGTGGCCCGCGCCCTCTCGCCGATACGCGCGAGCTCTCTGGCCAGGCTGACCCCGACAAGCGCTGTGGCCGGGCTGTCGGGGCCCGCGTGGATCAACGCGGTCTCATAGCCACGCTCGGCCGCAAGCCGGCCCTCCTGCGCACGCCCGGAGGCGGCCAGGGCATCAGCGAGCCCCGCCATGGAGGACGCATAGTGGATACTGCCGGGCCCGGCGTGCTCGGCGGCCATGGCGGAGGCTTCTTCCAGATACGCAACGGCGCGTTCCGCCTCTCCGATCTCGATGAGCGTTTTCCCGTAATTGCTCAGCACAGCCGCGGTCGCAGCGGAAGGACCATAGAGGGAGCGCCGGATATCGATGATTTCGCGGAACAGGGGCGCGGCTCCGGCGCGGTCGCCGGTCATGACCTTGATGGCCGCCAGATTGTTCAGAGTGTTGAGGGCGTCCGGGCTGCTCTCGAGGCCAAGCGAACGCCAGACGTCCATCGCCATATCCAGGGCGCTTGCCGCCTCTTCGAACCGGCCCGCCGCGTGCAGCATCACAGCCAGATCGTTGTGATATACGCCCGTGCGCCGGTCATTCGCTCCGCCAAGACGGATCTGCCGGGGCAGGTTGGTCTGCAACAGGTGTATGCCGTCTTCCAGCCTGCCGGTGTCGCGCAGAAGGCGCGCCTCCACCAGGCGGCTGTCTACAAGCCGGCGCTCCCACCGCGTGCGGTCCTGCGCCCAGAAAGACTGGGCCTCGGCCAGCAATGCAGCAGCCTGGTCCCGGTCGCCGGTGCGCAGCCTGACCTGGGCCAGATCGTAGCGGGCGCGTGCGAGCACGGCGGGGTCTGAAGCAGCGCCCGATTCCACCAGCCTGTTCAGGATCGGCTCGGCGGCATTGTAGTCGTTCAGGTAAAAGTAGAGCTCGCCCAGCGCATGCATGACCGGCCCGCCCCGGGCCGGATCATTGATGAACATTTCGCTCACCTGATCGGCCGCCGCTTCCAGGATCGCCCCGGCGCTGGCGCTGGTGCCGCCGGACGCAGCAGCGCCATCGCGCAGCATGAAATAGAGATAGTGCTGAACCGCTTCGAGTCTGGCTTGCTCGCTCAGGGCCCAGTCGCGTTCGATACGGGTTTGGCCCGCTTGCCAGGCCGATGCGCCAAATCCGGCGGACAGGCTCAACACCAGCGCCGCCGCCGCAGCTGTCTGCCAGCGATAGCGCAACAAGGTGCGCCGCAACACATAACCGCGTTCCTCGCGCCGCGCGGCGACGGGGCGGACTTCGAGAAGATTGCGCAGGTCCTGTGCAAAGGTTTCAATGGTCTGGTAGCGGTCTTCAGCTTTCTTGCTCAGAGCTTTTGCAAGCACCGCTTCGAGATCGCTGGCCCGGGCTCCTTTCAGCGGCGGCGCGGCTACCGTGCGCAGCAGGGGAGGCTCATCCTCGACGGCATGGCGCGCAGCGATCTGCATGGGCAGCTCGCCCAACTGAAGGGGCGTGCGCCCGGCCAGCAAGGTGTAGAGCGTCGCCGCCACCCCGTACACGTCACTGGCGGTGCTGGCGGGTCCGCCTTCCAGCAGTTCCGGCGCGGCGAAGTCGAGCGACAGGGGCGCGCCCTGGCCGGACTCGCCGCTCGACAAATTGGCCACTCCAAAGTCGATGATTTTCGCGCGTCCCGCTTCGTCCACAAGAATATTGGATGGTTTCACATCGCGGTGCACGATCAGCCTGGCATGGGCGTCGGCCAGTGCGTCGCACACCTGCACGAACAGCTTGAGACACGCGCGCAGGTCTGGCCGGTTCTGCTCCGCCCACCTGTCCAGCGGTATCCCGGCGGCGAATTCCATGACCATCCAGGGCCGCCCGCATGCCGACACGCCGCCATCGAGCAGCCGGGCAATCCCTGGATGGTCGAGGCGGGCAAGCACGCGCCGTTCGCGTTCGAACCATTCAATATGGTCGGGCGAGAGCGGCTTCATTAATTTGAGTGCGGCCGTTTGCTCGTAGAGCCCGTCAGCGCGTTCTGCCCGGTACACCTGGCCCATGCCGCCCAGCGCAACCAGTCCGGCGATGCGCCAGGCGCCGAAGCGTGCGCCGTTTTCCGCCACCCCGTCCGCGTCCGGTCCACCGGCCTCGTCCGGCTCAAGAAAGTCTGGCGACCGCCCGGCAGACTCAAGTAGCGCCATCACTTCGCTGGCGAGCGCGGCGTTCTGCGCCTGCCTGGCGACAAAGGCGGCGCGTTCGTTCTGCGGCAGCTCCAGCGCTGTATCCAGCAAAGCTTCAGTCTCCGCCCATGACGGACGCGGGATTTCCATTCGCATGCTCCTGGCGGCCGCGCGGCGAGGCATTTCAGCGGCGTGGCAAGTTTCGAAAATCAAATAAGGCGATGCAAGTCAGTCATGTAGGAGCAAGCCCGCCGGGGCGGTGCTGCGTGCCGGACAATCGCTCGGGCCAAAGGCTGAAAATGTAACCGGCCCGCGAGCGGCTCCGGGTGGATGACGCAAGTACAATGAAAACTTGCAGGTCCCCGGGGGAGCCGCTGACAGACCCGTTCGGGCCTAGCGCGTTGCTGATGGGGATCTATTCTTATCGAGCGTCTATCGCTTTGATGGCGCGATGGCTGATTGTCTCCGCTCGCGGGACATCACAGGAGGAAATTGATGAACTGTTTGCCGTTTCACACACTCACCGCAGCCGCAGCCGCTTCTTTCGTCGGTCTGGCGCTCTTCACTGGCGCTGTTCAGGCAGATTCGGTCCGCGGCTCGCTCGATGGCGAGGCGCGCGAATGGCATGTGCTCACCGGTGAGGATGGCAAGACAGCCAATTTCTCCGAACTTTCCGCGGGCATTTACCAGGTCACTGTCCAGGCTCATCGCCGCGACCGCTATGAGGTCGAGGGCAGCGTTTCGCTGACATTCACTGTGATGGATGGCGCCGTGCTGGACGCCGAGGCGATGTATTTCCCGCAGGCTGGCATGGTCCCGCACTATTCGCGCGAAGAGGCCGGGGACGCGCTTGTGATCGAGCGCATGGACTTCGCCGGCGCCACAGGGCGCCTCGTTGGCCGCTTCGAGGGCGAACTGGCGTATCGGGCCTCCATGTTCTCGGAGCTGGACGAGAGCAATGTGACGGCGCTGGTCGTGGAGTTCGACGTCGCTCCGACGCGCGAGGACTGAGTCTCCTTCGCTTTGCCGCTTACCGGACAAGAGGGTCCTGTCAGGGGACCCGGCTTGGGCGGGGCGGGATGGTTTTGTAGACTCCACCGATGAGAAACCCGCTCGGATATTTCAAGGCATCGCCGGAGGTGCTCCGCCGGTGATGCTCTCTGTCCGCTTTCCGCGGCTCCTTCGCACTGTCAAGGATCTGCCCTATGAGCGAGGCGTTGATGTGAGCTGAGACGGTGCGGCTAATGTCGAACAACACTATCAGCCCTGTTTGCCAGGAAGTTCGCTTAAAATCAGGCGCATGCGCTGGCTTGGCTTGGTGCGGACCAAAAGGCTCCCATTTTCGCGCCGGTCCGGCGCCAGATGCCGCTCGTCCGTGTGCACAGTGAGCCAGCAAGAGTTGTTGGCCGACGCTTGGGCCGTGCTCCTCAAGGAGCTGCTTGAGCTGAAAATCCCCTGGGTCGGTTTGCGTTCCTTTTCATGTTTGTGACGCGATGCCGCCATGTGGGTCCAGCCCGCATTCAAGCGGGGTGATCTGGCGGACCTGCAGCCACAAACGGTCCGGTTGCCACGGGCAGAGCAACACTTCTACTGCCGAGGCAACTTCAAGGAAAACCGTCTGATCAAGCCGTACTGCGACCAAGTCGGGACGCGTTGGCGTTCGTCCGACAGCGCACAATAAGCTGTCGGCGTTGAGCCCCCCGGGCGCATGCCGGGCCCATGCATGATGGTCAGGTTCACGGAAGGCAATCCTATACAGGACTGTCTTTTCTGATCAGGATTGCTTTTTCTCGTTTGGGGTGGTTCCCTGACGGCGAGGCGCGCTGCGCCAAACGTCGGGAGGGAATGATGAACCGTCTGATCACCTTGGCCTTTTTGGCGCTTGTCCTGTGTGCGCCGGCGCCTGTTTCCTTTGCGGCGGAGGCCCGGCACACCGGCGACGCCGCGCAGGCCAGCCCGCTCCACACCGCCGTGGAGGCCTTTGCCCACTCGGTTCTGGAAGAGCGGCAGGCGCCCGGCCTGTCCATCGGCATCGCCCGCGCCGGGGAGACGCTCCTGATCAAGGGGTTCGGGCTCGCCAATCTGGAACATCAGGTTGCGGTCACCGGCGACAGCGTGTTCCGCATCGGCTCGGTGTCCAAGCAGTTCACTGCGGCGGCCATCCTCTTGCTGGTTGAAGACGGCGCTCTGTCGCTGGACGACACGCTGGACCGCTTCTTCCCGGCGTTTCCGCGCAGTGGTGACGTGACGATCCGCCAGCTGCTCCAGCACACATCGGGCATCCGCAACTACACCTCGCTCGATGGCTTCATGGAGGAGGCCGCGCCGCTGAACCATGACCGCGTCCGCATGGCCGCCTACATCGCAGCCGCCGACCCGCTCTATGATTTCGATCCGGGAACGGGGTGGAGCTACAGCAATTCGGGCTACATGTTCCTCGACTACATCGTGGAACAGGCCGCCGGCCAACCGCTCGCCGCCTTCCTGCAGGCGCGGATTTTCGATCCGCTCGCCCTGAATGACACCCGCATGGACGATGCGGCGCAGATCGTGCCGGGCCGGGTCCAGGGCTATGATGCTGCACCGGACGCCCCGGCCGGGTTCACCAATGCCAGCTATCTGTCGCTCTCCGTCGCGGGCGGGGCCGGGGCCATACGCTCTACGCCGCGTGACTTGATTGTGTGGATGCAGGCTCTGCTTGGCGGAGACGTGATTTCAGCTGACAGCCTCGCCTTGATGCTGGAACCGGCGCGCTTGACCGACGGCAGCCTGGCCAGCGCATTCCTGGTAGACCCGCATCCGGCTCTGGCGGGCATGGATTACGGCTTCGGCATCATGACCGGCGAGCGCCATGGGCGCCGCTTCATTGGCCATGGCGGGTCGATCAACGGCTTCAACGCCTCGCTGATCCACTACCCGGACGAGGACACCACCATTGTTCTGCTGGTCAATACGATCGGCCCGGCCGCACGCGGCGCCCCCGTGCTGGCCGATGCGGTCTTTTCCGCCCTGTCCGGCGGCGGCGCGCATTAGCGCTGCGGCCATCCTGATATCTCACGACAAAAGGACGTTTCTGATGACACTCTGGCGCAATCTTCTTCTGGCCGGATCGGCCTGCCTGCTGACGCTGACCGTCTTCAGCCCGCCGCCCGTCTGGGCCCAGCCGGGCGGGGTGGCGGCGCCGGCCTTCAATGAACAGGCGCTGGAAATCCTGCCCGCCTTCATTGACGGGGTGATGGCCCAGCAGATCGCCTCGCGCGGCGTGTCCGGCGCGCTGGTCACCGTGGTCCATGGCGGTGAGCTCGTCCTCAGCCGGGGTTAGGGGTTCGCCGCTGTCGAGCGCCGCATCGCGATGGACGGCGGCGACACGCTGGTCCGGCCTGGCTCAATCTCGAAAATGTTCACCTGGGTCGCGCTGATGCAGCTCATCGAACAGGGCCGCGTCTCGCTGGATGATGACGTCAACGCGCATATCGATTTCGAGATCGAGCCCTTCGAGGGACAGCCGATCACGGTGCGCGATCTGTTCCGGCATACGCCGGGCATGAGTGATGTCGGCGGCTTCACCACGGTGAACGAGGACGAGCTGGTCGATCACGCCGAATGGACCCGCAACAATATTCCCGCGCGTGTCACCGCGCCGGGCCTGGAAGCGGCCTACTCCAACTGGGGCACGTCGCTTGCGGGCTACATCATTGAACAAGTCTCGGGCGAGCCTTTCGCCGATTATGTGGAGCGCCACATCTTCACGCCGCTGGGCATGACCTCCTCCACCTTCCGCGAGCCCCTGCCCGAGGCGCTGCTGGACCGCATCGCACTGGGCCATGATCTTGAGGGCGGCCGCTTCACCGCGCGCGAATTCGACTATTACTCGATGGTGATGCCGGCAGGGTCGGCTACGGTCAGCGGGCCGGACATGGCGCGCTTCATGATCGCGATGCTGGGCGATGGCGCGCTGGACGGGACACGCGTCCTCTCCACTCAGTCGGTCGCGCTTCTGGAGACCGATACCATCGCCAATGCGCCGCGCCTGCCGGGCATGGCGCACGGCTATCTGGTCTACCGCGAGGCAGGCCCGCGCCTGATCGGCCACGCCGGCGCAATGCGCGATTTCCGCTCCAACATGATCCTGTCGCCGGAAACCGGCACGGGCGTCTTCCTGTCAATCCTGGCGGCGCCGGCCGGACGCCCGGCCCAGGGCGAGCTGAGCGCGGCGATCACCGGGCGGCTGTTTCCGCAAACGCCCGCTCCGCGCTGGAGCGAAGCGCCGGAGGCGGAGCAGTTTGAGGGACGCTATCTGGTGAACCGCCGTGACCATTCACGAGAGCCTCACCCGCTGATGCATGCCGTGGTCGAAGCGGCGGGGCCCAACGCCATCACGATCGAGGCGCTGGGCCAGACGGTCTATTTCGAGCAGATCGGTTCTGGCCTGTTCGAGCAAACCACCGGCCTGCGTGAAGGCGGCCCCTTCGATCAGGTGGAGTTCTATGGCGAGCCGGGCGCCTGGCGTCTGTCCTATGGCTCCCAGCCCTTCATGAACTGGCACTACGCCGGCCCGGTCGAAGACGCCGAGGCTGACGAAAATGGCGCTGACGAAGATGGCGCTGAATCCGGCAGCCGGTAATGGGAGGCAGGCAGGGCCGTCCGCAGTCTTGCCTGCCGTCCGCCGCCGGCCCGGTTGCTAACCCGCCGTATCCGGCCGTGCGCCGGTATGGGCGAGGCTTTCCACGTCAATGCGCTCATCCCCGCCGCATACGCCGACGATCAGGGCCTCGTCACAGCCCTCGCCGACCAGGTAGGCGTGACCCATGGAGCTGTCGAGATAGTAGGACTCCCACTTCTCCAGCACGACCGGATCGTAGAATTCGGTGTGCACCTCGACGCGGCCCTCCAGCACGAAGATGAACTCCTCGCCGCCATGGCGCACCAACTCGCCAAACTCCTCCACGGAGCGGGCGCGCACCTTGGTGAAGATCGGGATCATGCTCTTTTTGCGCAGCTCGGTGCACAGATAGTAATAATCGTAATTGTCAGTCTCCAACCGCACCGCACTCTCGAGCGTGCCGCGGGCGCGCCGGCCCGTGATGGCGCCTGCCGGCGCGCCATTGTCCTGGCCGGGCACGCTGAACAGCTCCGACAGTGGAATATCCAACCTCTGGCTGAGCTGCAGGAGCTTGTCATAGGTCAGGGTCAGCCGGTCATGCTCGATCTTTGACAAGGTGGAGAGCGGGATGCCGGAGCGCTCGCTCATTTCCTTCAAGGTCCAGCCATTGCGTTGCCGGATGGCGCGCACGACCTGACCGAGCGTCGTGTGAGAGTCGGCTGCATGATTCTTCATCGCGTGCCCCTGATAGATACGGCTTCGAAAATAAACAGAACAAGCCGGTTCGGAAAACCAAATTACATTTGGGACTTGTAGATGGCTTGCCGCCCCGGTGCTGTAGCCGCCTGCCGCACGCGGGTCGATAGCTTGCGTGATTATCTCCACAGGACAAAGCATCCCAATTAGAGAAATTAGTTGACAATTCTCTTATCGGGATCGAGGCTGAAGGAATAGGCCTGATCCGGCTTTCTTGTCAGTGGCGTGCCCGCTGGCGGCGCCGGTCGGGCCTGAAAAGCCATGAACGCAAAGTTCAGGAGGGGAGATATCATCATGATCAGGCATTCGTTACGCGCGGGGCTTTTAGGCGCGGCTGCAATGGCGCTGTGCGCACCTGCACTCGCATTTGAGGGTGCATCACAGGAAGATTCGTCGCCTGTTGCTGCGTCGCAGGTGCGCGATGTTATTATTGTCACCGCGCAAAAGCGCGAGGAGGCGATTACTGACATTCCGGTGTCGATCAGCGTGGTCTCGGGCGAGCGGCTCATCAACTCCGGTGCAGGTTCGCTAGTGGATTTCGCGGCCTATCTTCCCGGCGTGAATGTCGGCAGCGGCGGCAGTCCGGGTCAGACATCGATAACGCTGCGCGGTATTGCTCCGATCGGGTCTGGCGCGACCGTCAGTACGCATATTGACGATTCGCCGCTGGGCGGCAGCTCGAACTACTCGCGTTCACCAGCCTTCGCGCTTGATCTGTTTCCCAATGATATTGAGCGGGTGGAAATTCTGCGTGGCCCCCAGGGCACGCTCTATGGCGCCAGCGCCATGGGTGGCCTTTTGCGCTATGTCACGCGCACCCCCGATCCGTCCGCCTTTTCTGTGCAGGCAGCTGGCGAGGTGTTTTCCCTGGCCGACGCTGGATCGCTGGGTTATGGCGCGCGTGGGCGCGTGAACGTGCCGCTGGCCGACAACGCGGCGTTCAGCGCCAGCCTCTTTACGCGTGAGACGCCGGGCTATGTCGACAACACTTTTACCGGTGAAAACGATCAGAACGAGCTGACCCAGACGGGCGGACGTATTGCGCTCTTCCTCGAGCCATCGTCGAATTTCACCATCAACCTGTCGGCGATGTTCCAGGATATCGACTCTGCCAATAATGGGCAGGTTTATCTCGATCCGGTAACCCTCGAGACGATTGATGGTCCGCGCACGACGCGCAATATTATTCCAGAGCCGTTCGCGAAGCGTGCGCGTTATTATGCCGCGCGGTTGAACTGGGATCTCGGCTTTGCCGATCTCGCATCGATCACGAGTTTCTCGAATACGCAGAACCGGCAGGACACTGACGCGTCGCGGATTTTCGGCACTATTTTCCCGCTTCTGACGGGCGGTGCGGTGCCAGAAGGCCTGTCGGAGTTCAACCTGTTTCTTGATCTGGAGAAATATACACAGGAATTCCGCCTCACATCGGCTGGCGATGGCCGTTGGCAATGGCTGGTCGGCGTCTTCTACACCAACGAGGAAAGCGAAAACCGGCAGTTTGTATCTGCCACCGACATGGCGGGGGTCATCATTCCAGGGCTTCACCCCGCAGCCGTAGTCAGTCTTCCATCGTCTTACGAAGAGTATGCGGTGTTCGGGAACGCCAGCTTCGATCTGACCGACCGGCTGACAGTCGGGTTCGGGGGAAGGCTTGCTCGCAACGAGCAGGACTTCGCCCAGATGTCTGATGGCGCACTGGTAGGCGGGGCCACTAACTTCACTGGTGAGTCATCGGAAGACGTATTCACCTACATGTTGAACGCGACCTACGACATCACCGACCAGACCATGTTTTATGGCCGGATCGCCAGCGGCTATCGGCCGGGTGGTCCCAACGTGGCCCTTTTGGGCATGCCGCCACAGGTGGATGCTGACCGGCTGGTCAACTATGAAGTGGGTGTCAAATCCGACTTCTGGGATGGACGCGCGCTTATCGAGGCGACGGCCTACTGGATCGAGTGGGAGGATATCCAGCTCAGCAGCGTCATTGGCGGTGTTGGTGGATTGATCAATGGAGATACCGCTCGTAGCCGCGGTATCGAATTCCAGGCAGTGGTGGCGCCGACCGATGGGCTTCGTCTGGGCTTCAATGCAGGTCTTACCGACGCTGAACTGACGGAAGATGCACCCGACCTCTCCGGCGTAAACGGCGACCGTCTGCCCGGTGTTCCGCGTTACAATTATTCGGTGACGGCTGACTATGGCTGGACGTTGCAGAATGGCTGGGATGCCCGTGTGGGCGGCGGGGTGCGCTGGGTCGGCGACCGCAATGTCTCCTATCCGGCAAGCGCCACGTACATGGTGCTCGACAGCTATCATTCGGTAGACGTCAATGCTGAAATCACCAATGGAAACTGGTCACTGCGTGGATATGTCCGCAACCTGACCGACGAAGACATCTATATCAGCGGCACGCGGATGACCAATGCTCTGGGCATGCCGGTCTTCGTCATGGGCACGTTGCTCCAGCCGCGTACAGTCGGCCTTGTGCTGAGTGTCAGCCGCTAGATAACGACCGGGAAGGAAACACGATGATGAAGTACTCGATGCGGGGCGCCCTTGCCGCGCTGCTGGCCAGCTTTGGTCTGGCGGCAGCCTCTGCCCAGGCGCCGGATCTCGATCTGCGTGAAGGCGAGCAGGTTGAACTGCCGGCACTGCCGGAACAGGAAACCGTTCCGGCACCCGCATCGGGTCTCATCGACCCGGCCGATCTTGAAAGCTGGCTCGATGGCTTCATGCCCTACGCGCTGGCTCAAGGCGACATTGCCGGGGCGGTGATCACGGTCGTGGCGGACGGGGAAATCCTGCTCTCACGCGGCTTTGGCTATGCCGATGTCGAAACCCGCAGTCCGGTCGACCCTGACGCCACCCTGTTCCGCCCGGGTTCCATTTCGAAGCTCGTCACCTGGACGGCAGTCATGCAGCTGGTCGAGGATGGGCTGATCGATCTGGATGCCGACCTCAACACCTATCTCGATTTCGAGATTGAGGGTGTCGAGCGCCCCATCACGATGCGTCACCTTCTCACCCACACACCCGGCTGGGGCGAGCAAATCCGCGCCCTGATCATGGACGATCCCGAGCGGTTCCAGCCGCTGGGAGAGTATGTCCGCAACAATATTCCGGCGGCGGTCTACCCGGCCGGTGAGATGCCCGCCTACTCCAATTACGGCACGGCGTTGGCTGGCTACGTGGTTGAGCGTGTGTCCGGTCAGAGTTTTGATGACTACGTGGATGCGAACATCTTTGCGCCACTCGGTATGGAGCGCTCGAGCCTGCGTCAGCCCTTGCCGGAGCATCTCGAGCCGTTGATGTCGTCGGGTTACATGCGGGCATCGAGTGGTGACGCGCGTCCCTTCGAGATTGTCACGCCCGCGCCGGCCGGCTCCATGTCGGCCACCGGCAACGATATGGGCCGGTTCATGATCGCCCATCTCAATGGGGGAGAGGGGTTGATGTCGCCGGACACGGCTGAGGCGATGCACACGACAGCGGACCGCAAGCTGACTTCCGTCAACGCGATGCTGCTGGGCTTTTACGAGCAGAACCGCAATGGTCACCGCATTATCGGCCATGGCGGCGACACCACGCTGTTCCATTCCAACCTGCACCTGTACATGGGTCATGGCGTCGGACTCTATGTCTCGATGAACAGCTCCGGGCAGGGCGGGGCCACGGGCCGCATCCGCCAGTCGCTCTTCGAGGGCTTTACTGATCGCTATTTCCCCGCCGAGACCGAGAACCTGCCGACGCTGGAGACAGCCGAGGAGCATGGCCGCTTGCTGGTCGGCAATTATGTGATCTCGCGCCGTGCGCATCGCAATTTTGCCGCCGCGACGGCGCTGCTGGGCCAGCCCAGCGTGTCCATGAACGCCGATCACGAGATCAGCCTGTCCATCCTCACCGACGCCTCGGGAACGCCCTTGCGCTTCCGCGAGGTGGAACCCTTTGTCTGGCAGCAGGTGAACGGGGCGGAACGCCTGTCGGCGCGTATCGGCGACGATGGCCAGGTGGAGATGTTCTCCGCCGCCTTCTTCTCACCCTTCATGATGTTCATTCCGGTCGAGTGGTGGCGCAATGGCGCCGTGCTCATGCCTGCGGCAGGGTTCGCAGGCGGCGCCTTGCTCCTGACGGTGCTCTTCTGGCCGGTGCGCGCGATTGCACGCTGGCGCTTCAAGACGCCGTTCGCCCTGTCGGGCCGTCAGGCTCTCGCCTACCGGCTTTCCAATCTCGGCCCCCTGGCGACCCTGCTTCATCTGGGCGGCTGGCTCTGGCTGGTCATGCACATCATGTCCGACCTCACCAGGCTGGATGGCCGCATGGATGGCATGATCGTGCTCATGCAGTTCCTGTCGATCCTGCCGGTTGCGGGTCTGCTGATTGCCTTCTGGAACGCCTTTGTGGTGTGGACCGGCGGCGCGAGCTGGTTTGCAAAGCTCTGGAGCGTCGTGCTCGTGGCGTCGACGCTGGTGATGATCTGGTTCCTGATCGCCGGCGGCTTCTTCCAGTTCGGCCTGACCTATTAGGAAGAGGCGACACAGATCATGACTTTTTCCAAGCCGCTCACCTTGTCGATTCGCGTTGAACCGGTTCGTCTGAAAACACCTTTCCGCATTACCGGCCATGTCATGGACAAGGTCGACCTGGTGGTCTGCACGCTCACGCGCGCAGGCAAAACCGGGCGCGGCGAGGCGACGGGGGTCTATTACCACGCCGAAACCGGGGCCGGCATGCTGGCCCAGATCGAGGCGGTGCGCGGGCAGATCGAGGCGGGTCTGACCCGGGAGGCCCTGCAGGACGTGTTGCCTGCTGGCGGCGCGCGTAACGCGGTTGATTGCGCGATGTGGGATCTTGAAGCGCGCGAGGCGGGCAAGCCGGTCTGGCAACTCGCCGGCCTGGCCGAACCCGCGCACCTGCTCACCACCTTCACGCTGGGCGCCGATACGCCCCAGGCGATGGGCGCCAAGGCGGCGGGTTTGACCCAGGTGAAAGCCCTGAAGCTGAAACTCATCGGTGATGGCCTTGATGGCGACCGGGTCCGGGCGGTGCGCGCGGCCGCTCCCGATGTCTGGATGGCGGTTGACGCCAATCAGGCGTTTGACCGGGCCGGCGCAGAAGCCCTTCTGCCCAGCCTGATCGAGGAAAAGGTGAGCCTTCTGGAACAGCCTTGCCGGATAGGCGCGGACGACAGCCTGATCGGGCTCAACTCGCCGATTCCGCTCGCCGCTGACGAAAGCGCCCAGACCAGCGCCGACATAACGCGTCTCGCGCCGATCTACGACATCATCAATATCAAGCTGGACAAGTCGGGCGGGCTTACCGAAGGGCTGAAAATGGCGCATGCGGCCCGAAAGGCCGGGCTGGGCGTGATGGTCGGCAATATGTGCGGAACCTCGCTCTCCTGCGGACCGGGCTCCATTGTCGGCCAGCTGTGCGACGTGGTGGATCTCGATGGTCCCTGGCATCTGGCGGCCGACCGGGATCCGCCTGCTCGCTATGTAGACGGTTATCTGGTCTGTCCGCCGCAAGGGTGGGGCCTGCCCGAAAGCGAGGCTGCCTGATGAATGTTCTGGACCTGCCGCGTCCCTATCTTCTCTTCCTCGCCGACGTGACCGATCTTTCCTACGTGAAGACGGCGGCGGGCCTGCGCGACTGGGCGCGCGACCAGTGCGTGGCCGAATGGGCCTTGCCGGGTAATCCCCTGCGCCTGGGTCTGCCGGTGATGGCGCCCGCCGAAGCGGCCGGAGCCGGCGCGCGCGCGCTCGTCATTGGCGCTGCGACGATGGGCGGCGCCGTCCGCCCGGCCTGGGTCCCCGCCCTTGTGCAAGCGATGGAGGCGGGTCTGGATATCATCTCTGGAATGCATGGCCCGCTGGCGAGTGTGCCCGAACTGAAAGAGGCCGCCACACGCCTGGGCCGTCAGTTGATCGAAATCAGAAAGCCGCCGGCAAGCCTGCCCATCGCGACCGGGCGCAAGCGGACCGGCAAGCGCCTGCTCACCGTTGGCACCGACTGCGCGCTGGGCAAGAAATACACCGCGCTGGCGCTGACGCACGCCTTCGGGCGCGCTGGAGTAGACGTGAGTTTCCGCGCCACCGGCCAGCCCGGCATTCTCATCGCAGGCGGCGGCATTCCGATGGACGCAGTGGTCAGCGATTTCCTTGCCGGCGCCGCCGAAGCGCTCTCACCCGCCGCCCCGGCGGATCACTGGGACATTATCGAGGGGCAGGGATCGCTCCTTCACCCCTCCTATGCCGGCGTGTCGCTTGGCCTGCTTCATGGCAGCCAGCCGGATGTGCTGGTGATCTGTCATGAGGCGGGCCGTAAGCGCATTCTGGGGCTCGACGCGCACTATCCCATTCCCCCTATCGAGGAGGTGATCGAGCTCAATCTGATGCTGGCGCGCCGCGTCAATCCGGGCGTGCGCGTCGGTGGGATCAGCCTGAACACGTCCCGGCTCTCCGAGGACGAGGCGCGCCGCGTCATCGAAGCTGAAGCCCGCCGGACCGGCCTGCCGTGTGCGGATCCGATCCGGGGCGGCGCCGCGTTTGACCAGCTGGTCGAAGCCTGTCTGGAGCCGGAGGCCGCGCTCGCCCAATGAGCGCCGCGCCCAGCCTTTTCCAGCGCCTGATCCTGCCGGGCCTTGCCTTCAAGGCGGTGGTGATCGGCGGCGGCTATGCCACTGGCCGCGAGCTCGCCGAGTTCTTCCTGCCGTCGGGCCCGCTGGGCGGGCTGACGGGGCTGATCCTCGCCACGCTCGTCTGGAGCCTTGTCTGCGCGGTGACATTCGCCTTCGCGCGTGCGTCTCAAGCTGGCAATTACCTCACCTTTTTCAAGGCCTTGCTCGGGCCTTTCTGGCCGCTGTTCGAGTTTGCGTATCTGTGCTTTCTCTTCCTGATCCTGGCCGTCTTCGGGGCGGCGTCCGGCGAGATCGGCGCAGCCCTGTTCGGGCTGCCCGGCTGGGCAGGCCCTGCGGCTCTGGCGGCCTCGGTTCTGGTCTTCACCGCGTTTGGACAGGAAACCGTGGAGGGACTCTTCAAATACGCCTCGCTGTTCCTCTATCTGGTCTATCTCGTTTTCGTGGTGCTGTGTTTCACCCGGTTTGGCGGCAGTGTTCTCGCCAGCTTTGACGAGCGGATCGCGCCCACGGGCTGGGTGTCCGCCGGGCTTGCTTATGCCGGCTACAATGTCGTCGGCGCCGTGGTGATCCTGCCGGTTCTGCGCCATCTAACGAGCCAGCGTGACGCTGTGATCGCCGGCGCGCTCGCCGGGCCGCTGGCGGCCTTGCCTGCCATCGTGTTTTTCCTGTGCATGCTGGCCTTCTATCCCGCGATCGGCGATGCGGCGCTGCCATCCAACTATATTCTGGAGCGCCTGGGTTCACCGCTCTTCCAGATGGCGTTCCAGTTCATGGTCTTTGTCGCGCTGGTTGAGACCAGCGTCAGCGCCGTCCACGCCGTCAATGAGCGCATTTCGGCATCGCGCCCGCACCCGATTGGCATGCGCACCCGGCTCGTCATCGCGGGCGCCTTGCTGCTTGCCGCCATGGTGATCGCCGACCGCTTCGGCCTGATCGCGCTTATCGCCAACGGCTATCGTGCGCTGTCGCTGATGATCATCGCAGTGTTCGTGATCCCGGTGCTGACGATCGGGGTGTGGAAGCTGGTGCGAGTGCGGGTAAAAGCCGGCCCGGCCTAGCCCCGCCGCCAGGCGCTTTCAGAGACCGGCTACCCCCTGGCAGGCCTTTGGTGATCGCGGCGCGGTCTGTAGCCGGAGCGGGCGAGGCGCACCGGACAGGCCCGCGCCCTCCTGGTTGAAGCGCTTGTGCAGAGCCGGGCATGGAGAGGGCGGTGACACCCTCCCCCTTCTGTCGCAGGCGGCGGGATAAACCCTTACTCCGCCTCGCTCGCTGACGCCTCGCTCGCTACCGTGCCGCGGACCGGCCGGCCCGGCAGGACGGACGTGTCGAGCTCGCCGGCATTGACCAGCACCGTTCCGTTCACGATCACATAGTCAAAGCCGACACTCGCCTGGGCAGGGCGTTCAAATGTCGCGCGGTCGGCGACCGTTTCGGGGTCGAACACGACGATGTCGGCGTCCATGCCCTCTTGCAGGCGGCCCTTGCGGCGCATTTGCGGCACAGCGTCAGACAGGATGCGGGCCGGGTAAAAACTCGTCTTGGCTACCGCTTCGGGCCAGTCGATCACGCCGCGCTCGCGGGCATAGATGCGCAGGAAACGGCCATATGTACCTGCGCTGCGCGGGTGGGAGTGCGCATCCTCCGGGATCGGCCAGACATCGCCGGTCAGGCGCTGCTCGCCGACAGCCCACGGTCCGCCATCTGAGGCGATGGCGCCGCCAGGAAACAGGATCGAACGGTCCAGATAGGCTTGGGGCTCCGGGCGCGCATCGGGATTGAGAAGGTGGACCACAATGCCGGTGCCCGGCGCGTTTTCCTGCAGATCGTTGAAGCGCTCCTCATCCAGCGGCGTCCCCTGCAGGGTGAAGTCGGAGTACTCGATCCCGCCCATGCGGTCCCGCCAGCCTTCGCCGCGGAACATTGCGGCGCCGATGCCGGTGGCGCCGGCGCCGTAAGGATAGGCTTCAACGGTGAGGTTCACGCCATTGGCCTGGGCCGTCTCGATCATGTCAGCGATACGGTTGATGTCAGACAGGCTGATCGAGTTGAGATGGCTGATATGCATGTGCGCGCCTGTGCCGGCGGCCACCGCAACCATCTCCTGCATGCCTTCAAAGGAACTTTGCGGCTCGATGGCGCTCAGGAAACGGGCATGGGTGAAGGTGGGCACATCGCGCGCAGCGGCCAGCGCGTTGACGGCGTGGTATTCAGAGCGGCCAATGCCCGGCGCATAGCCCAGCAGGATCCCGATCCCCAGACCGCCTTCTTCCAGCCCGGTATTGATGTGGCGCAAAATGGCCGACAGGCGCTCATTGTCGGCGAGCTCCGTCTGCCAGCGCGGATCGCCCATATAGCGGAAGAACCAGTAGGCGTCGGCGTGCGGCTCGACATCCATGATGGCGGCGATGCGGGCATGAGCCCAGCTCGCGGCGGCGCCGTAATTGATCGGGCGGCCTTCCGCCGCAGCGGTCTCGTAGAAGTCTGCGACCGGCAACACGCCCGATTCCAGCTCCAGCGTCGTTGTGACGCCATCAAGCGCCTGCATGCGTCCGGACGGCGTGTTCTGGCCGTGGCCGTGCAGATCGATGAAGCCTGGCGCGACGATCCGCCCGGAGACATCAAGCGTGCGTGCGCCATCTAGCGGGGCTTCGGAGATGATGGCGATGACGTCGCCCCGGATCCCGACATGGCGGATCGCATCAAGGCCCGTCTCGGGATCAATAACGCGGCCATGGTTCAGGACGAGGTCGTAGTTCTGCGCGAACGCGGCCGGACTGAATGCCAGTGCGCCCGCCAGAGCGAGCTTTGCGATGATAGCAGTCATGGCCGGTCTCCCAATTTTCTTTTTGTGACTTAGTTCTCCTATCAGAGAAAAATGGCCTTGTCAGGTTTGTTTGAGCTATCGGCCGAAGCAAGCCGCTTGGGAGACATTGTCAGAGGAAAGCGGCTTGAGCGGGGAGGGTGGTTTCCTCGTACAGGCCCCGGACCACACCTATCCGATCAGACGCACCGCCCGCTTGCTGGCTGCGACTGCCCGGTCAGTGCGCGCCTGATCGAATATCCCGCATTCGCTACGATCTGAACCGGGCCAGCGCCCGTCGCGAACATGCGAACCGGCAGACGGCGCGGTGCAGGGCCAGCATCCGACCGACGCATATCCCTGTTCAGCCAGCGGATGGGAAGGCAGATTCATCTGCCGGTAGACGGCGGCGACGCCAGCCGGATCAATGCCCGCGACGGGATTGATTCTCACCCGCTCGCCGTCAAACTCGAAGGGCTGGAGGCTCTGACGATCACCGCCATGGGCGCGCTTGCGCCCGGTGATCATGGCGTCAAAGACTTCCAGCCCTGCGCTGAGCGGGCGCACCTTCCTCAACTCGCAACACGCTTCACTGTCGCGTTCATAAAGCCTGCCGTCGCCATCGAGCGCGCGCGCCTCGCCCGGTTCGGGCGTGAGGATGCGGACATCCTCAAGCCCCAGATGCGCGATCAGCTGGTCCCTGTAGGTCAGCGTCTGGGGGAAATGGCGCTGGGTGTCGAGGAAGAGCACAGGCACGCTGCGGTTCACTTGCGCCAGCAGGGCCAGGCCCAGCGCGGCCTCGATGCCGAAGGAAGACAGCATGGCGATGCGGCCCGCGAATGCATCTACCGCGGCGGCGATGATGTCTTGAGGCGGGCTGGCGCTGTGTTCGCGATTGAGCGCCTCTGCCTGCGCCTTGCGCGCGGCGAGCGCACGGGCGCGATAGGCGGGCGGGCGGTCATTCGCGCCCTTGGCGATCCCTGGCTGATAGGCGTGGGTGAAGCCCGCCCGCTGCCAGCGTGGCGATGGCGTATCGGGCGAAATGGCGTCAAACCCGCTGCGTTCGAGACAGTCTTTCTGGTCGGGCAGGATATCGCCCACCGCCCGCAACTCCCCGGCATACCCGCTTTCGCGGATAAGGGCGGCGAGCGAAT
>JAIUMW010000013.1 GCA_022565365.1 Oceanicaulis sp. | reverse complement strand
GACGCCAGGCGCATGCACGCGCCCGGCTCGATACGCCACCAGCCGCGCACCTGGGTTTCGTCCTCGCGCACCCGCGCCATGGCCGCCGCCATGGGCGTTTCAGCGTCATTGCAGACCCGAAGGCCGGTGCGGGTGTTGCGCTCCAGCGCGCGTGCATGGAGCGCCTCGATCAGCCCGGCGCGGTCATCGCCGAACTCGCGCCCCACCTCCGCTTCGTAGGCGGCGCCCTGGCGGCGCGTGCGCCGGCCGGCGAACCCGTCAATGAGGATGATATCGTATCCATTGGCCTGGAGCAGGCGCTGCAGCCCGGCCTCTTCAGCGCGGTCGCCGAAATCATCAAGTTCGACCAGGACCGCGCGCGTGCGCTCGGCCTGATTCAGGCGGCGGAACTGGCGGGTCTGCAGGCCCAGCGCCGCACAATTGGCGACGCCCTCGAAGGAGAAATCGGTTTCGTCGACACATACATCCAGCGCGCCGCGCCATTCGCGCACGCCGCCGGGGTAGGCGCTGGTGGAGCGCGCGTAGAGGAACTGGTCGGTGTCGGCGCCTGGCCCGACGCGCGTGCAGGCGCCCGGCGCCAGCCGCGTCCAGCCCTCAGCCGTCAGCCCGGTCTGGGTGAGCCAGGCCTTGGCCACGTCCAGCATGAAGCTGGTCTCGTTGCACACCTCGCCCGCCATCGCCGGTCCGGTCAGGGCGGCGGCGCCAAAGACAGCGGCCAGCAGCGCCCGCGCCCTCATGCCGGCGCCGCCTTGGCCAGGTCGGCGAGCTCCGCGCGCAGCTCGGGGATGCCCGCTTGCTTGGCGCTGGAGGTGAGGGCGATCCTGGGATGGGCGGCGGGGCGGCGCTCGATCTGTTTGAGGGTTTCGATGAGGCGCGCCTGCGCCTCGGCGGGCTTGAGCTTGTCCGCCTTGGTGAGCACCACCTGATATATGACCGCCGCCGTGTCGAACGCTTTCATAACGCCATCATCCACCGGCTTGATGCCGTGACGCGCGTCGATGAGCAAGAGGAAACGTTTGAGGTTCACCCGGCCGCGCAGAGAATCCTGAGTCAGCGCGCTCCAGCGCTCCACCACGTCCTTGGGCGCCTTGGCGAAGCCATAGCCGGGCAGGTCGACAATGCGCAGGCGCGAGGCCAGATCGAAGAAATTGAGCTCGCGCGTGCGGCCCGGCTCGTTGGAGGCGCGCGCCAGCGCCTTGCGCCCGGTCAGGGCGTTGATCAGCGAGGACTTGCCCACATTGGAGCGGCCGGCGAACGCAACTTCTGGCGTGTGCGGCGGCGGCAGAAATTCCAGCGCGGTGACGCCCAGCATGAAATCGCAATTGCCCGCGAACAGCTTGCGGGCCGCCTCGATGCGCTCGGCCTCTTCGGGGCTTGTCTGTGGCTGGTCAGGATGGGTCAGCGCTTGGCTCCCGGTTTGCGCCGGGCCGGGCCGGAGCGCTTCTTCTTGGCCGCCGGATTGGAGCGCGTGCGCGTGCCGGCCGGTTTGGGCGCAGCGGGCTTGGGCGGCGTGCCGCCGTCATCGGCCGCATCGTCGTCTGCTTGCGTTGATCCCGCGGGTGGCGTGTCAGCAGGCGCGGTGCTCTCGAGCGCGGTCTTTGACGCCACGGCGGCCTTCTCTTCCAGCGTTGCGCCGGTGTTGCCGGGTTCAGAGAAATCCGGCGCCGGCTCGCCCTTCAGCTTCGCGCGCAGGCGGGCGAGGCCCTTGTCGAACTCCGTCTGAACGCCCTGACGGCGCATGATGATGTATTGCTGGATGACGGTGAGCGTGTTGTTCCACGCCCAGTAAATCACCAGCGCGGCGGCGAAGGGCGCCAGCACGAAGGTGAACACCGCCGGCAGGAAGGCGAAAATCTGGCGCTGGATCTTGTCCGGCGGCGGCGGGTTCAGGCTCATCTGCGCCCACATGGTGACGCCCATGATGATCGGCCACACGCCGATGGCCAGATAGGGATTGGAGATGTTCGGCACGCCCGACGGGTCGTAGGGCAGCAGGCCGAACAAATTCCAGATCGTGGTCGGATCGGGCGCCGACATGTCCTGGATCCAGCCCAAGAAGGGCGCATGGCGCGCATCCAGCGAGATGAAGACGGTCTTGTACACCGCAAAGAAGATCGGGATTTGCGGCAGGATCGGCAGACACCCGGCCACCGGATTGATCTTCTCGCGCTTGTAAAGCGCCAGCATGGCCTGCTGCTGGGCCTGGGGGTTGTCCTTATGGCGCTCGCGGATCTCGGTCATCTTCGGCGCGACAGCGCGCATCTTGGCCATGGAGGCGAAAGCGCGGTTGTTGAGCGGGAAGAGCGGGATCTTGATCAGCAGCACGAACAGCATCAGCGCCAGGCCGTAATTGCCGATCACGCCATACAGATAGTGGATGACGGAGAAGAAGGGCCGGGTCAGGAACCAGAACATGCCCCAGTCGATGGCCTGGGACAGGCGCGGAATGCCCGCGTCGCGCTCATATTGCGACAGCAGCGAGGACGATTTGGCGCCCGCGAACATCATGCTGGTGTCGCTGACCGTCTCGCCCGGCGCCACAGCCATTGTCGCGGCGAGGTAATTGGCTTCGAACACCGGCGCGCCAGGGCGGTCCAGCACGCGGAACTGGCCGCGCATCTCGGGCATGCCCTGGGGTGTGACAGCGGCCAGCCAGTATTTGGATGTAAAGCCCATCCAACCGCCCGGGCCGGTGCGCTCGGTGGAGCGCTCCTCGGTCATCTTCTTGAAGCTGCGGTCAATCAGCCGGTCGCCCACCACGCCGACGCCGCCTTCGTGCAGGATGAAGAAGTTCAGAAGATCAGGCGGAATGCCTTCCTGGCGCACCACGCCAAAGCGGCGCAGCGAGACCGGCGCAGAGCCGTTATTGGTCACGGCGTCGGTGACGGTGAACAGGTAATTGTCGTCCACCGAAATCGTGCGGCGGAATACCAGCGGCCCGGCCTCATGTTGCAGCACCACGGGCGTGGACGGTGTCAGGCGGTTCCCCTCGACCAGGCGCCAGCGCGTGCTGAGATCGGGCAGGCCGGAGGGCGCATCCGATCCGCCCAGCCAGCCGGAAAACATGTAGTGGCCATTGCCCGCGCCCTCAGGGTTCAACAGCGTGACGGGCACGCCGCTGTCCACTTCGGTGTCGTAGCGCAAGAGCTGCAAATCATCGAGCCGCGCGCCGGTGAGAGCCAGCGTGCCCGACAGGGCCGGGGTGGCGATCTCGATGCGCTCAAAGCGCCCCAGCGCATTCTCACGGGTCAGGCCGACGGCGGGGCGGTCGACGTCAAAGTCGACGCCCGCAGCGTCTGGCGCGGCGTCGGCAGGCGGCGGGGCTTGCTCGGCCAGCTCGGCGGCTTCGCGCGCGGCGCGTTGCTCACGCCCCTGCGGCTGCAGCACGAACATATCGTACAGCAGCAACAGGCCCATGGCGCAGACCATGAACAGGATCAGATTGCGCGTATTGCTCGGGTCACCCATGGGTGTGGAAATCCTTCACCAGGCCAATATGACGCCTCAGACCGGATCGGAACTCCGGCCAGCCCGCACGCGCGGGGCGAGGCTTATCAACGCGCTTTCCATATCGTCAAGCAAAGCCGTCCATGCCCGGGCAGGCGTAACAGCGCGCGCAATGAACACATAATCAGTTCCCGGCACGCCGTGGAGGGGCAGTAACAGCCGCGCCGCCTCGCGCATCCGGCGCTTGGCGCGATTGCGCACGACCGCGCCGCCGATCTTCTTTGTCGCTGTAAAGCCTGCCCGTACAGGACCTTCCGGGTCGTCGGGCCGGCTCAGGGCCTGGATGACCACGCCGGGGCGTGCGGCGCGCAAGCCGTCGCGGGCGCGCAAAAAATCGCGCCGCACGGTGATCCGCGCGGCGCGATCGGGATAAGCTGCAATTGGTCTCAGGGCGCTCAGGCGGACAGCCGCTTGCGCCCCTTGGTGCGGCGGCGCGCGATGACCAGACGGCCCGATTTGGTGGCCATACGGGCGCGGAAGCCGTGCCGGCGGGCGCGCACCAGTTTGGAAGGCTGGAATGTACGTTTCACGGGACCTGCTCCGTTCAGGGACGCCGCCAGTGCACCGGCAGCTGTCCGAATTCGAGCCGCGGTTGATACGGGCGGGCGCGCATCAAGTCAAGCCGCGGGCGTGCATCACGCCACGGTGAAGACTGCGCCGCGAGGCGTGACTCTCTTGTGTGCGCAAATGGCTCTATATGCGAGCGTGCATTCAGGCATTGCTCAAGGACACTGAACCGCCATGGCCGAGATTGAACCCGCCGAACCCGCCCCGCGCGCACGCACGCCGCTGTGGCGCCGTCTCATCCCGCTGGGGGTGCTGCTGGCGGCGCTCGCCATCTTCCTGTTGGCGGGCGGCGGGCGGTATTTCAACGCGGAGGCGGCCCAGTCCCGGCTGCGCGAACTGGATGGCTGGGTCAGCGACAACTTCCTGATGGCGATCCTGATTTATGGCGTGGTTTACGCGCTGGCGGTGTCGATCTCGGTGCCCGGCGCGGTGTGGTTCACCATCGGGGCGGGCTTTCTGTTCGGGCCCTATGCCGGCACGGCGGTGGCGGTGGTGGGCTCCACCATTGGCGCGACGATCATCTTTCTGGCCGCGCGCTACGCGTTTGCCGACTGGGTGCGCGAGACGTTTCCGTCCTATGTGACGCGGCTGCAGAAGGGGTTTTCGCGCGACGCCTTCACCTATGTGCTGATCCTGCGGCTGATTCCGGTGCTGCCGTTTTTCGGAATCAACCTGGCCACAGCCCTCTTGAACGTGCCGCTGCGCGCTTACGTGCTGGGCACGCTGATCGGGGTGATTCCGCTGGGCTATGTCTATGCGACGCTGGGCTCGACGATTGGTCAGGTGGCTGGCGGCGTGCCGAGCCTCCTCGATCTGGTGACGCCGGAACTGATTGCGGCCATGGCGGTGTTTGCGCTGGTGGGCTTCATGCCGTTTATCTACAAGCGCCTGACCGGCAAGACGCCGCCAGCGTCCAATGGGGATGAGGCATGAGCCGCAAGCAGATCAAAGCCGACATCGCCATTATCGGCGCGGGCGCGGCGGGTCTCGTCACGGCGGCGGGCGCGGCGTCGCTGGGGCGCAAGGTGGTGTTGTTCGAAGCCGGCGAGATGGGCGGGGACTGCCTCAACTATGGCTGCGTGCCGTCCAAGGCGATTCTGACCGCCGCCCACAAGGCCCATGAGGTCCGCCACGCCGCCCGCTGGGGCGTCGAGGCGGAGCTGAAGCGGGTGGATTTCGCCCGTGTGCGCGAGACGATTCGCGACGCCATCGCCGCTATCGAGCCCAATGACAGCCAGGAACGCTTCGAGGGGCTGGGCGTAACCGTGGTGCGCGAGCGCGCCCGCTTCGCCGGACCGCGCACGCTGGAATCCGACACGGTCTCGGTCACCGCCAAGCGCATCCTCATCGCCAGCGGCACGCGCGCGCGCACCCCGGATATCGAGGGGCTGAAAGACCTGCCTTACCTCACCAATGAAACCATCTGGTTGCTGGAGGATCTGCCTGAACACCTGATCATTCTGGGCGCCGGCCCCATCGGGACCGAGCTGGGCCAGGCCTTCGTCCGTCTGGGCTCGAAGGTCACGCTCATTGAAGCGGGCGCGCCGCTCGCCCGGTTTGAGCCTGAGCATGCCGCCCTGGCGCTGGAGGCGCTCAAAGAGGACGGTGTGACGCTGGTGACGGGTCAGGCGGCGGTCAGCGCATCCGGCGGGCCGGGCGCCATCACGCTGACGCTGACCGATGGTCAGACGGTGAGCGGCAGCCATCTCCTCCTCGCCGCCGGGCGTGAGCCGGTGCTGGACGGCCTCAATCTGGACGCGGCGGGCGTGGAGACCGACGAACGCGGCCTGATCGTCGATGACCGTCTGCGCACCTCCAACAAGCGGGTGCTGGCGGCGGGCGATATTGCGGGCAAGGGCGGGCTGACCCATCTGGCCGGGTGGCATGGCTCGGTGATCATCCGCAATCTGTATTTCGGCCTGCCCACGGCCCAGTCCTCCCAGCCTATCCCGCAGGCGGTCTACACCGATCCGCCGCTGGCGGGCGTTGGCCTGACCGAAAGTGAAGCGCGCGCCGCCCATGGCGACGCCGTGAAGGTGTCGGCGTGGCCCTTCGCCGAGAATGACCGCGCCATCGCCGAGGGTGATGTGCGCGGCGGGGTGAAGCTGGTGATCGGCAAGGGCGCGAAGCTTCTGGGCGCCCATGCGGCGGGGGCGCGCGCTGATGATCTGATCCAGATCGCTGGCGCCGTCATGGCGCGTGGCGGCACGGTGCGTGACCTCACCAGCGCGGTGGCGCCATATCCGACGCGCGGAGAGGTCTTCAAACGCGCCGCCAGCAAGTATTATGAGCCCACGGTGTTTGGTCCGTTCGCCAGAATGCTGGCGCGCGTGCTAACCGCTTTTCACTGACGCGAGGTGCAGGGGACGAGATTGGGCAGGGACGCCAAGCGCCGCGGGACCGGCCCGGCCGCCTGGGTTCAGGCGGGCGGATCGCGTGCCGTTCGCGCCGTGCGCTCCCTGCCGGGCAAGCTGCTGATTTTCTCCTTCCTGTTCGTGCTGGTCGCCGAGGCGATGATCTTCTTCCCTTCCGCGTCCAATTTCCGCACCGAATGGCTGACCTCGCGCGCTGAATCCGCCCATCTGGCCGCGCTCGCCGCCGAGACTGCCGATACTGGCGGCCTCAATGAAGATCAGGTGCGCGAGCTGCTGGCCGGCGCCGACGCCGTGGCGGTGGCGCGCGTCTATGGCGGGTTTAACGAGCTGGTGCTGGGCGGCGATGTAGGTGACAGCGAGATCATCGTCGCCGACCTGACGCGCGAGACCCTGATCCAGCGCCATGTGGCGCTGTGGGACACGGTGTTCGCGCCCGATGGGCGGTATTTGCGCATTGTCGCCGCGCCGCGCACCCGGCCTGAAGAACAGATCAGCGTCATCGTGCCCGAGGGCGGGCTGCGCGATGACTTGCTGGCGTTTTCCGCGCGCATCGCCGGATTGTCGCTGTTCATCGCAGGCGTCACCGGGGCGCTGCTCTATCTGGTGTTGATGTTCATGTTCGTGCGGCCCATGCGCCGCTTGGCGCTGGCCATCACCGCCTTTCAGCAAGACCCGGGCAATCCGGCGCTGGGCTTCACCCCGTCGGGGCGGCGCGACGAGATCGGCGAGGCCGAAACCGCGCTGGCCGCCATGCAGGATGAGGTCCGCGCCGCCTTCCGCCAGAGGGACCGCCTCGCGGCGCTGGGCGGGGCGGTGGCGCGGATCAATCATGACTTGAGGAACGTGCTGGCCAGCGCCCAGCTGATCTCTGACCGCCTGGCCATGAGTGCGGACGAGCGTGTGGCCAATATGGGCGCGCGCCTGGTGCGCGCCGTGGATCGCGGCGTGCGCCTGTGTGAGGACACGCTGAAATTCGGCCGCTCTGAGGAGCGCGCGCCGGTGCTGGCCCCGGTCAATCTGAAACAGGCGCTCGACGAAGCCGCCAGCGACGCGATGGCGGTGTCAGGCGCCGCCTCCTGGGACAATCAGGTCAGCGGCGGGATCGCCGTGCAGGCCGATGCCGACCACCTCCATCGCATCTTCCTCAATCTTTTCCGCAACGCCATCCAGGCCATGGGCGAAGACGGCGCGCTGAGCGCATCGCTGGCCAGAGAGGCTGACGGGCATGTGGTGATCGCCGTGCGCGACACCGGTCCCGGCGTGCCGGCCCATGTACGTGAAACATTGTTCGAGCCCTTCGGGCGGACCGGCGCCAAGGGTGGATCGGGGCTTGGGCTGTCGATCGCGCGCGAACTGGCCCGCGCCATGGGCGGGGAGGTCACGCTGGCCAGCTCGAGTGAGTCCGGCGCTGTGTTCAAGGTCAGCCTGCGCGCCGCGCAACAGGCTCCACAACGCCGCGCCGAGCCGCTAAACCGCCCGGCATGAATTATCGCCACGCCTTCCATGCCGGCAATTTCGCGGACGTGCTCAAGCACGCCGTGCTGGCCCTGTGCCTGACGCATCTCACCCGCAAGGACAAGGCGCTGCGCTATATCGACACCCATGCCGGGATCGGGCGCTATGACCTGACCAGCGATGAGGCGCGGCGCAGTCCTGAATGGCAGGGCGGGGTGGCGCGCGTGATGGACGCCGCGCGCCCGGAGGCGGTGGAAGCGGCGCTGGCGCCCTGGCTCTCCGCCGTGCGCGCCGCCAATCCCGATGACACGTTGACCGCCTATCCCGGATCGCCCGACGTCGCTGCTTCGATCCTGCGCCCTCATGACCGCATGCATTTGTGCGAGCTGCACGAGGCCGACTGCCGCACGCTGGACCAGCGCTATATCCGCGATGCGCGGGTGAAGGCTGAATGCCGCGATGGCTACAAGGCGCTGTCCGCCCTTCTGCCGCCGCGCGAGCGCCGGGGCCTGGTCATGATCGACCCGCCGTTAGAACAGCGCGACGAGATGGTGGCGATGGCGCGCGCCGCGCGCGTCGCGCTGGAGCGCTGGCCCACGGGGACATACATCTTCTGGCGTCCGCTCAAGGATTTATGGGCCAGCGAGCGCTTTGATTCCGGCCTCGCCCAATGGCTCCTGTTCGAACAGGATTTCGAGCCTGAAAAAGTCCTGCGCGCCGATCTGTGGGTGCGTGATCTGGAAAGCGAAGGCAAGCTGGCCGGCGCCGGCGTAGTGGGGGTCAATCCGCCCCATACGCTGGAGGCCGACCTGCTGGCGCTGCTGCCCTGGCTCAGCGAGACACTGGCGCAGGGCGAGGGGGCGGGCTGGCGCCTGGATGGCGCGGTGACCGACGAGACGCTGGAGCTCGACGAAGACGCGGGGTGAGGGCGCGGGCTTCAGCCTTCAGCTGTCGCCCATCGCATCGCCCGCGCCGAACATCTTGCCGCGCTCGGTCCATGCCACCAGCGCCAGCGCGCCTGCGCCCATCACCACAAATCCGAGCAGAAGCGGCACCACCGTGCCGTCATACAGGCGTCCGATGAGCGTCCCCAGCACGGCGCCGGAGATGGATGTGACGGCGCCGTAAAGTGCGGCGACGGTGCCGGCGCGTTCGCCGGCGGGCTCCATCACCAGGGCGGAGAAATTGGCGCCGATCATGGCGAACAGCATGAGGCCGCTGGCGAGCAGGGCATAATACAGCCAGAAGGGCGGCTGGCCGGTGAGCGCGATCAGGAGGTGGACCAGATTGATGATGGTGAACGCCGCGAGCGCCACGTGCGAAATCCGCCGCATGCCCAGCCGGCGCACGATGCGCGCATTGATGATGTTCGCGCCCGCCAGCCCCAGCGCCACAGCGCCGAACGCCACCGGGAACCAGGCGCCCAGGCCATACAGCTCGGCCATCACCTGTTCGGACGTGGCGATGAAGGCGAACAGCGCCCCGAAGATCAACGCCGCCGCCATCATATAGCCGAGCGTCACCCGGTGGCGCACGGCGAGGGCATAATTGCGCCCTGCCGACGCCCAGCTGAGCGCGATGCGGTGCTCCACCCGCAAGGTCTCCGGCAGGCGCAGCGCCATCCAGAGCATCAGCGCTGCCCCCAGCACGAACAAGGCGGCGAAAATTGCCTGCCAGGGCGCGACGAACAGGATGAGCTGGCCCAGGCCCGGCGCCAGAATCGGCGCGATCATGAACACGGTCATGGCGAATGACATGATCTCGGCCATGCGCCGCCCGGCCACCAGGTCGCGCACCACCGCCACGGCGACGACGCGCGTGGCCGCCGCCGCCACGCCCTGCAGGAAGCGGGCGGCCACCATCAGCCCCATGTCCGGCGCGCCAATGCACAGGGCGGTGGCGGCGAGATACGCGCCCAGCGCGCCCCGCAGCACGCGCCGGCGCCCCAGCGAGTCGGCCAGCGGGCCGAACGCCAGCTGCGCCGCGCCAAAGCCCAGCATATAGGCGGTGATGATCAGCTGGCGGTCATTTCCCGGCGCGCCCAGCGCCGCACCGACCTCGCCCATGGCGGGCAAAATGATGTCGATGGACAGGGCGTTCAGCGCCATCAGCCCGCCGACCATGGCGATCAGCTCGACCGTGGTCAGGGACGGCCGTTTCGGGTCGGGCGAGCTCAGGCGCAAGGGCGAACAGCCTCCGGCAGGCGCTTATCGTTGGTGGGCGAGGTTTTAGAGGAGGCGCGCCTTCGGGCAAGCGGTTTGACGCTGGCCAGCTGCGCGCCGTCAGTAGTCCGGATCTGCGTCCCATGGCCAGCCGGGCGGGTAGGCGCCTGGAACCTCGCCGGGAAACGCCGCCGGGCGTTTCTCAAGAAAGCTCATCACGCCTTCCATGGCGTCCGGGCTCATGCCCCGGTGCAGGATGGCGCGGCTTTCCAGCCGGTGCGCCTCCATGGGGTGGGATGCGCCCAGCATCCGCCAGAGCAGGCGACGGTTCATCGCCACAGAGACCGGCGCGGCGCCATCGACAAAGCGCAAGGCCCGCTCGCGCGCGAGCTCCATCACCCCTTCGGGCGTATCGGCCAGCGCGCTGACCAGACCGGCATCCAGCGCTTCTTCAGCCAGAAACGTCCGTCCCGACAGCCCCCAGTCCAGCGCCGTCTCCACCCCCACAATGCGCGGCAGGAACCAGCTGGCGCAGCCGTCCCAGGCGATGCCGCGCTTTGTGAAGGGGTAGGCGAATTTCGCGCCCTTGAGGCCAATGCGCGAATCCATGGGCAGGATCATGGTGGCGCCAATGCCCACCGACGCGCCGTTGATGGCGGCCACCACAGGCTTCTGGCTGTCAAAGATGCGTAAATTCAGCATGCCGCCGGAATCGCGCCATTGCGGATCGCGGTCGTCCAGCGTGCCGCTGGCATTGGCCTGGGCCACCGCGTTGAAGGTCTCCGCCCCCGTCGACAGATCGGCCCCGGCGCAAAACGCCTTGCCCGATCCGGTGACGATCACCGCGCGCACGCTGGCGTCCGCGTCGGTCTCGTCAAAGGCGGCGCGCAGCTCCTCGCCCATTGCAAGCGTGAAGGCGTTCATCGCCTCTGGCCGGTTCAGCGTGATGACCGCCAGCGGCCCGTCGCGCTCCAGCGTGATTGTCGTATGGCCCAAGCCCGCCTCCCCATGTGTTTTGTTTTCGCCAAACTAGTGCGCGCGCGCGGTCACGCAAACCCGTCTGGCGCATCAGGGCAGGGGGTGGTCAGCACGCCGCCCGGGCCGCCGAAATTTGCATTGCCGCCGGGATCGCGCGACCGTGGCGCCAAACCGCAGTCCGCCTGCGCAATGTGAATAGTTGATGAGAGGGGGCGCCATGAACAGGCGTCAATGGCTTCAGGGCGCGGCGGCGGTCACCGCGCTGGCGGCTGCGCCGGGCGCCGCGGCCGCATCAGACGCGCCGCGCCGCCGCGTGGTGGTGCTGGGCGCGGGCCTGGCCGGGCTGGCGGCGGCGTGGGAGCTTCATCAAGCGGGCCATGATGTGACGGTTTTGGAGGCGCGCACCCGCCCCGGCGGCCGCGTGCGGACCCTGCGCGGCGGATTTGCGACGGGTCTCAGCGCCGAGGCCGGCGCCATGTTCTTCACGCCGTCGGCGCGCCATGTGACAGGCTATGCGGACGCCTTCGGCCTTGCGTACGAATCCCTGTTCGCCCCGGCCCTGCCGTATGCGCGCGGCGATGCGCTGTATCATCTGCAGGGCCGCCGTTTGCGCGCAGGCCCCGGGGCGCAGCCTGACTGGCCCTACGCGCTCACCGACGAAGAGCAGGCGCTGGGCCCGTTCGGCCTTCTGCAAACCTATCTGTTGCCGGTGCTTGAGGACGTGGACGCGTCTACGCCCATGAGCGTGCTGGCCGAGCGCACGCTGGCCTATGACGATCTCACCCTTTTGGAGCTGGCCGCCAGCCGGGGCGCCTCGCCGGGCGCGCTTGAACTGATCCGCAACGGGTTCTGGTTCGACGCGCGCAGCGAGCACGCATCTGCGGCCTCGTCCCTGGCCACCGATGTGGCGGCGTTCGCCGGCGGTCAGCCGCCGCTCGCCTTCACCGGCGGCACGGACGTTTTGGCGCGCGCCTTCTCCGACCGTCTCGGCGCGCGCATCCGCTATGGCGCGCCGGTGGTGCGCATCGCTCAGTACGAAGGCGGCGTCACGGTGACGCTCAATACCGGGGACGGACAGGACCATGTTTCGGCGGACCACGCGGTTTGCACCCTGCCATTCTCGGTCCTGCGCGATACCGAAATCGATCCCGCGCTTTCGCCGGCCAAGCAGGCGGTGGTGTCGGGCCTGGAATACATGTCGGTCACGCGCGTCTTCCTGCAGATGCGCGAGCGCTTCTGGGAGGCGGAGGGCCTGTCGGGGTCGGCCAGCACCGACCGCGCCGTGGGCGAGGTGCAGCACCATCCCATCCTTCAGATGGAAACGACCGGCGCGCGCGGCATCCTCGAAGCCCATGTGCGCTGGACCGGCGAGCCGCCGCCGTTGGAAGCCATGAGCGAGGCGGAGCGCATCGACCATATGCTTGACGAGATGGAGGCCGTGCATCCCGGCGCCCGCGCCCATTTCGAGACCGGGCGCTCCAAGAGCTGGCAGGACGACCCGTTCTCGCGCGGCGCCTTCTCCAACTACCGGCCAGGCGAGGTGACGCGCTGGCTGCCGGAAGCCGCGCGCGCCGAGGGCCGCATACACTTCGCCGGAGAGCATACCTCGGTGCTCAATACGACCATGGAAGGCGCCCTGGAATCCGGCGTGCGCGCGGCCCGCGAGATAGACGCCGCGCCGTGAGATTGCGCTCCCGGCGCGGCGTGTTACATGGCGAACGCTGCACCAGCGCCGCTTACCTCTGCGCTGGCGTGCGCCTCGTCATCGGCAGGCGCACGCCTGGGTCATGCCAAGCGCCAAGGACAAGGCGAGTGTGGTGATCATCATGATGAATCCCCCTGCTGAACGGTTAACGCTGAAGTTCACTGCGGATAAGGATTTTGCGCAAACACAATGGTTCGACTTCTGTATTTCCAGTCACTTGCGCACAATTGACTGCAGCGTCACTGGATCGCCTTGGACTGGCCGCCATCGACCACCAGCGAGGCGCCTGTGACCCACCGGGCGCGGCGTGAGGCGAGCCAGACGGCGGCGTCGGCCACTTCCTCAGGCGTGCCCAGCCGTCCGAACGGAATGCCTGCCGTGACCATGTTGTAGAGCTCGGGCTGGTGCTGGCGGATCATCTCCCACCCGCCGCCGGGAAACTCGATGGAGCCCGGCAAGAGCGCATTGACCCTTATGCCGTTGGGCCCCTCGATGCAGGCCAGTTTCTTGGAGTAGGCGTTAAGCGCCGCCTTGGCCGAGGTGTAGGCGTAATCGTCCATCGGGGCCGCCTCGATGCCCGATACGGATGAGGTGAAGATGATCACGCCTTCGCCCTGCTGGCGCATGCCGGGCAGGAAGGCGTCCACCAGGCGCACGGCGCCCATCAGGTCCACTGACAGGCTGGCGTCCCAGCTGGAGCGCTCGGGCGTGACGGCGAGCGCGGAGGCGTTGCTGATCACGATATCAACCCGGCCGAAACGCGCCAGCGCCGCCTCGGCGAGCGCCGCCACCGACGCATCGTCAGCCACATCACACCTGTGGGCGAGCACTTCAGCGCCGCTGTCTTCAATCTGGCGCGCCGACGCGTTCAGGGCGTCCGCCCCGCGTGCGGCCAGAACGAGCTTCACCCCTTCCTCGGCCAGTCCTTTCGCAATGGCCAGCCCGATGCCCCGGCTGGCGCCAGTGACAAGCGCCACCTTGCCTGTCAAACCCAGATCCATGATGTCCCCCATGCCAAAGCCGAGGGCGATGCTCCCGCATGTCAGCCAGGGAGTCCAGCAGGGGCGGCGCGTCCGGCGCGTCATCTCTGGCCCGCCGCCCCTTCACCTTGCGCCGCACCACGGTGATTGCTACTCGACGTGTCAGCCTGTTCACTGACGTCCGCCCCGATTTTTCCGGAGACCCGCCCATGCCGGTGACCCCTGACGACGTGCGCCGCATCGCCAAGCTGGCGCGCATCGCCGAGCCTGCTGACCGCATCGACGCCCTGACCGGCGAACTCAACGGCATTCTCAAATGGGTCGAGCTGCTCGACGAGGTCGATGTGGCCGGCGCCGAGCCGATGACCACGCCGGTGCTCAGCGCCCTGCCGCTGCGCGAGGACGCGGTCACAGACGGCGGCGTGCGCGACGCGATCCTGACCAATGCGCCCAAGGCCGAGGAAGGCTTTTTCGTGGTGCCCAAGAGCGTGGAGTAAGCGCGCATGGCGTGGCTCTGGTGGTTCATTGGCGTCCTCACCGCCGCCGGGAGCGCAACGAACCGGCCGTGTCCTGAGCCGTATGTGGCAGCACTCCGGGCGCAGGGCTGATGCGGGTTCTGGACCTTCCAGACGGACACGTCCCGCTCATGCGTTTCTCCCGCGTGGGAACCACAGGCTGGACGCTCACCATTGAGGCGGGCGGCGAGAAGATCGTACTTGATGACTTCACCAATGCGGCTCTGCCATTTGAATCGCTCGCGCTGCTGGGGGTTTACGCCGCCACGGTGACTCACAGCACAAATAACCCGCCGCTGGTGAGGCTCGATGTCGAACCGGGCGGATGGGTGCTCCGGTCCCGCCATGACTCCAGAGCGCCGCTGGACCGGATGCAAATCGATATTCTGGAGGGGGACCCCTGGCGCAAGGAGACCCTTGAAACGGCGCCGGTAACGCGCATCACGATTGCGCACGAAGCCCTTGTCGATTCTGTCCTGGAGGCGATCATGGCGGCGCAAGAGCTGGTCGCCAGCGACAACGGGACTCCGTTATGGTTGGATTTTCCCCATCGCTCTGTCCGCGCCATGAAAGCGGCGCGCGAGTTGCCCCGGGTCTCGGGCCGGGATCGTTCTATCGAGCGCGCGGGGTGTGCCGAAGGCGTCGTGATTATTGAAGTGGATAAGGCAAAGCAATGACCGATTTCTCCTCTCTCTCCCTGCACGAAGCCGTAAACGGCCTGCGCGCCAAATCCTTCTCCGCTGTGGAGCTGGCTGAGGCGACGGTGGTGGCGGCGGAGGCTGCGCAAGGTCCGCTCAATTGCTTCACGGGGATTGACGGCGAGCGGGCGCTCGACATGGCGCGGGCCAGCGACGGGCGCCTGGCCAAGGGCGAGGGCGGGGCGCTGGAGGGCGTGCCGGTCGCGATCAAGGATTTGTTCGCGGTGAAGGGTGTGGAGACCACGGCCTCGTCCAACATCCTGAAAGGCTTCAAGCCGGAATACGAATCCACCGTCACGCAGAATTTGTGGGATGCGGGCGCGGTGTTCTTCGCCAAGACCGCCATGGACGAATTCGCCATGGGTTCGTCCAACGAGACCGCCGCCCCCGGCCCGGTGGTCAATCCGTGGCGGGCCAATGGCTCTGCCGCGAAACTGGCGCCGGGCGGCTCCTCGGGCGGGTCGGCCGCTGCGCTGGCCGCCGGGATCAGCTATGGCGCCACGGGCACGGACACAGGCGGCTCGATCCGCCAGCCCGCCGCGTTCGCGGGTCTGGTGGGGGTGAAGCCGACCTATGGCCGCTGCTCGCGCTGGGGCGTGGTGGCGTTTGCAAGCTCCCTCGACCACCCCGGGCCCTTTGGCAAAACGGTGAAGGATGCGGCGCTGCTCACCCGGGTGATGTCAGGCCACGACCCGAAGGATTCCACGTCTTATCAGGGCGAGGTCCCGGACTTCGCCGCCGCCGCGGACCGGCCGGTGAAGGGGCTGCGCATCGGCATCCCGAAGGAATACCGCGTCGACGGCATGCCCGGCGAGATCGAGACCTTGTGGCGGGAAGGCGCCAAATGGCTCGAAGCCCAGGGCGCCGAGATCGTCGATATCTCCCTGCCCATGACCAAGTACGCCCTGCCGGCCTATTACATCATCGCGCCGGCCGAGGCCTCGTCGAACCTGGCGCGCTATGACGGCATGCGCTTTGGCGCGCGGGTGGAGGGCGGCGACCTCAACGACACCTATGAAAAGACCCGCGCCGCCGGCTTCGGCCGGGAGGTGCAGCGCCGCATCCTCATTGGCACCTATGTGTTGTCGGCGGGGTATTACGACGCGTATTATCTCAAGGCGCTGAAAGTGCGCCGGCGTATCTATGAAGACTTCACTTCTGCGTTTGAGAAGGTGGACGCCATCCTCACCCCCGCCACGCCCAGCGCCGCGTTCGAGATCGGGTCCAAGGCGAAGGCCGACCCGATCGAGATGTATCTCAACGACATTTTCACCGTCACCGCCAACATTGCCGGCATCCCGGCCATGAGCGTGCCCGCGGGCCTCGACAAGGACGGCCTGCCGCTGGGCCTGCAGGTGATCGCGCCCGCCCTGGACGAGGAAACCATGTTCGCCGTCGCCGGCGCGCTGGAACGCGCCGCGGGGTTCACCGCCAAAGCGGACAAGTGGTGGTGAGGGCCTGAGCACCCGTCTGGGCGTGCGCTGGCTTCTCCCGAGGCGGGTATTGGGCTAGAGTGCGCATATGATCTGGCGCATCCTCATTCCCATGGTTCTGACCGCAGTCTTCGGCCTGCTGCTGATCGCCGGCGCCGTCTGGCTGCCGGATGACTGGGATGAGTTCGGCCTGCGGTTCGTGATGGGGTTTGCCGGGATGTGGCTGCTCGGCCTCGCGTGGGTGACGCGCCGGCTTCTGCTGGGCTCCCCGCAGGCCTGGCGCTCGCGCTTTGAGCTCAGCCGCGAGCGCGCGCGCCGGTCACGCTCGCAGCGCCGCATGCCCTGACGGCGCCTCACGCCCAGCTGTTCCGGGACGCCTTTCACGCCCTGTCGCTGGGGTGTTTCGGTTTCGCGATGTTCGGCCAGCCTGACGATTGGGTTGCCTTGGGCTATATTGCCCTTGGCGTCGCGCTTCATGGCGGAGCGCACGCTGTCATCAGGCTCAACGCGATGATCGAGCGCAAGCGGGCTGAGGCTGGAGTGGCTAATGGACAATCTGGTTGAATGGATCGTGCTTGCAGTGCTGCTCAGCGGCACTGTAGCGGTGGTGTCGGGCTATGCTTGGCGCCTCTATCGGTTGAAAACCGAGCTGCGCCGCCGGCGCGAACTGGACGAGCGCCAAACCACATGACCCTCGTCCGCTTTCTCATCCCCGCCTTCGGGCTTCTGGCGATTCTCGGCGCGCTGATGGCCTCGGGGCGCCTCGGCGATGCGGGCTGGCTGGTGGCGGTGGGAATTACGCTGATCGTGACCGGCGTGATCGGCGTGCTCAATGTCATCTTCTTCCGGCGGCTGAAGGCGGCGGTGGACCGCATGGCGCAGGAGGCGCGCGAGGAGCGCTGAGACACGCTGCGCACGCCTTGTTCTCGCGTGCGCCCCGGTCTAATGGTCGAAGCTGATCACGCCCCCCATACGGACACGCCGCCGCCATGCGCCTCAGCCGATTTCTGCTTCCCGTCCTGAAAGAAACTCCTGCGGACGCGCAAATCGTCTCGCACCGGCTGATGCTGCGCGCCGGCATGATCCGCCAGGAAGCGGCGGGCATTTACGCCTGGCTGCCCATGGGCCTGAAAGTGCTCAGGAAAATCGAGCAGATCGTGCGCGAGGAGCAAAACCGCGCCGGCGCCATCGAGCTTCTGATGCCGACGCTTCAACCGGCCGATCTGTGGCGCGAGAGCGGGCGCTATGACGCCTATGGCAAGGAGATGCTGCGCATCACTGACCGCCACAAGCGCGACCTGCTCTACGGACCCACAAACGAGGAGATGGTGACCGCCATCTTCCGAAATTATTGCAAGTCTTACAAGGATTTGCCCAAGAACCTCTATCACATTCAGTGGAAGTTCCGCGACGAGATCCGGCCCCGCTTCGGCGTCATGCGCGGGCGCGAGTTCCTGATGAAGGACGCCTATTCCTTCGATCTGGACGAGGCGGCGGCGCGGGCGTCGTACAACCGCATGTTCATCGCCTATCTCAACACGTTCGCGCGCATGGGGCTGAAAGCCGTGCCGATGCGCGCCGACACCGGGCCGATTGGCGGCGATCTCAGCCATGAATTCATCATCCTGGCCGAGACCGGCGAGAGCGAAGTCTTCTGCGACAGCGATCTGATCGACATGGGCGCGCCGGGCGCGGACGTGAATTTTGACGGCGATCTGCAGGGCCTGGTGGATCAACGCACCGCGCTCTACGCCGCCACCGAAGACATGCATGACCAGGCGCGCTGCGCGGCCGCGACGCCGGAGGCGCGCCGCCTGTCCGCGCGCGGTATCGAGGTGGGCCATATCTTCTATTTCGGGACCAAATATTCCGACCCCATGAAAGCCTTCGTCACCCACCCTGACGGTCAGGACCGGGCGGTGCATATGGGGTCTTACGGCGTGGGCGTGTCGCGCCTGATGGGCGCGATCATCGAGGCCCATCACGACGAGGCGGGCATTGTCTGGCCCGACGCTGTGGCGCCGTTCGGGGCGGGGATCATCAATCTGAAGGCCGGCGATCCCGACACCGACGCGGCCTGCGCGCAGGCCTATGACGCGCTGTCGCTGGCCGGGCTTGATCCGCTGCTGGACGATACCGGCGACCGGCCGGGCGCCAAATTCGCCTCCATGGATCTGATCGGCCTGCCCTGGCAGCTGGTGATCGGCCCGCGCGGCGTGAAAGAGGGCAAGGCGGAACTCAAGCGCCGCGCCACGGGCGAGCGCGTGGAGCTGAGCCTGTCTGACGCGGTGGCGCGGATCGTGGAGGCCAGCACCGCATGACCCCCACGCCGGGATCAGACAGAGCCGGTCCTGGCGGGGCCGCGGCGAATGCGGGCGGGGCAGGGCCGTTCAGCGGCTTTGAATTCATGCTCGCCTTCCGCTATCTGCGCGCCCGGCGCCAGCAGGCCGGCGTCACCCTGGTGGCGACCATTTCCTTCATCGGCATCATGCTGGCGGTGACCGCTTTGATCGCCGTCATGTCGATCATGAACGGCTTCCGCCACGAGCTCCTGACCCGGCTTCTGGGCGTGCAGCCCCATGTCTATGTCCAGCTGCCCCAGGACCTCAACACCCAGACCAGCGATCTGGCTGACGCCATCGCCGCGCTGCCCGGCGTGCGACAGGCGGGGCCGGTGACGCTGGGCCAGGCGCTGGTCACCTCGGCGCGCGGCCAGGCGGCGTTTGCGCAGGTCAATGGCGTGCGCGCCTCGGACTTTGTGAATTTCGACATCGTCACCGGCGCTGGCGGCGTGTCGGACGCGGGTGGCGGCCTGGTGGCGGGCACGACGGAGGGCTTTGGCGAGGGGCGCAATGGCGGCGACATGATCGTCATCGGCTCGGCCATGGCGGCGCGCCTGGGCGTGTCGGCGGGCGAGGAGGTGACTTTGGGCACCCCGCGCGGCGCCCAGACGGCCCGTGGCGTTGCGCCGCGGTCGAAGACCTATTTTGTCGGCGCAGTGTTGACCGTGGGGGTGCAGGATCTCGATTCCATCCTGGTCTATATGCCGATTGAGCAGGCGGCCCTGTTCTTCAACCGGTCCTCCGCGGGCGATTATATCGATGTGCGCCTGACCAATCCCGACGCGCCCGAGGCGGCCATTGCGCGCATCAACGCCATCGCGCCGCCTGGCACGCTTGTCTATGACTGGCGCGCTGAAAACGCCGCCTTCTGGAACGCGCTGCAGGTGGAGCGCATCGCCATGCGCCTCATCCTGTCCATCATCGTGGCGATTGCGGCGCTCAACATCATTTCCGGCGTGGTCATGCTGGTGAAGAACAAGACCCGCGACATCGCAGTCTTGCGCACCATGGGCGCCACGCGCGGCGCGGTGATGCGCATTTTCCTGATCGCCGGCGCCGCCATCGGCTCGTTCGGGACGGCCTGCGGCATTATTCTGGGCCTTGTCTTCGTGGCGTTCATCGGCCCGATCCAGGACGGCATCGCGCTGATGACCGGCGTCAATATCTTCGACCCCACCGTCTACAAGCTTTACCGCCTGCCGGCGCGCGTGGACTGGACCGAAGTGGTGTTCGTCTCGGTGTGGGGCTTCTCCATGGCTCTGCTGGCCACGCTCTTCCCCAGCTGGCGGGCCGGGCGCATCGACCCGGTGGAGGCGCTGCGCAATGAGTGAGCCGGTTCTGTCCATCCGCGCGCTGACGCGCGTCTACGAGACCGGGGCCGAGCGCCTGGAAGTGCTCACCGGCGCCGATCTCGACCTCTATCCCGGCGAGCTGGTCGGCCTGGTCGGGCCGTCAGGCTCGGGCAAGTCCTCGCTGCTGCATGCCGCGGCCCTGCTGGAGACGCCCACAGCGGGCCAGGTCTTCATCGCCGGGCAGGATGGCCTCGCCTTGCCTGAACGCGCGCGCACGGCCCTGCGCCGGCGCGAGATTGGCTTTGTGTACCAGTTCCATCACCTCCTGCCCGAGCTTAACGCGCTGGAGAATGTCGCCCTGCCGCTGCGCATTGCCGGACGCGGCGTGCGCGAGGCCCATGAAGCGGCGCGGGTGCGTCTTGAATCTCTCGGCCTTGGCGGACGGCTCACCCACCGGCCAGGCCAGCTGTCAGGCGGCGAGCAGCAGCGCGTGGCCATCGCCCGGGCGCTGGTCAACAACCCGCGCGTGGTGCTGGCCGACGAGCCCACGGGCAATCTCGACCCCGCCCATTCCGACCAGGTGTTCGATGCGCTGGCTGTCGCCTGCCGCGAGGCCGGCGCCGCCGCCCTCATCGCCACCCACAACCTCGCCCTGGCCGCCCGCATGGACCGGGTGGTGACGGTGGAGAACGGCCGCCTGACGCCGTGGGTGGCGGAGGGGTGATCGTTCGACTGCATGCCAATTAGCTCGTGGGGAACGGCTGCTCGATAAGGTGCCGAAGTGCGTGCAGTGATTCATCTCGAATTTGGAACACAAGTGATCGATGCACGGCTTGGAACGGATTGTGCAAAGCGCCATTTATTAATGGCGATTGCTTTGCGAGCTTGTTGATGCTTGTTTTGACATGATTGGCTTTGAGCGGGCCCCAAGTTTCTGGGTGCTCCTGAAGATAGGCAAGGACTTCTTCCAGCCGAGGGCTAAAGGAATTGGGGCTTGTAATCGCCTTGCCGCTTTTCTCAGAACGTTTAGTCATGGCAAAATCTTTCAGCTCGGCGTCTTTACCGACCCTAATCATATAAATTGTTACCGAAAACTCGAAGAGCATCCTGATAAGCGCAAGGCCAGCGTACGGGTGCACTCCTATGTCAAGCGACTTCGCCTCCCTCACAATTTCGAGAAATTTGTCGTTACAGTGGTGTTCGCTTATGTCTTCAGGGAGCACATACCGTAAGCTATTGTGTCCGACTTTTCCTGTCGCAGGCTTGGTACTTGGTGTCGGGCTTTTTGTACGTTCTTCAGTCGTCTGATGGGGAGCTCGCTCTTCACTACGCTTCTGTGGAGCAGGCGGTATTGCGAGCGACTGAGCCTTTCTATTTTTCTTGTAGCGGTCTGTAAATGTACGCCACCGTTCCGCGAATTTACGCATGTCATCGAGCGCCGCCTTATAGGCGGCATTATTCAAATCTACGTCAGTCTTTGTTGTAAGCCATGGGAGTTTGCTTGGGTCCGCAGCAACAAAACTTACTGAGGCGACAAATCCATAAAATTCCGAATGAAACTTGGTATCCCACCCAGTTGTGCGGGTGGTGTCTGCGACAATAATTGCCCGGTCATTGCAATAAACTGTCCAGCCGTACTCTTCGGTTAGCTGCTTATTTTTTTCTCTGTCATACCCGTTCTCGCCAGAAAACCGGTGCTCCGAGTGCTCACCGACTTTTATGTAAACATCAACGCCGCCTGGGGTTCTATAAAACTTGTTCTCAATTGGAAAAGGCCCATTCTCGCGCATCGAAACCTCGCGCGCGGTAACTGGAACACCGTTAACATTTATGCTCAGATTCTTTGAAATAAAACGTCCGTATCGACGTCCAATTTCTGCTCGAATTTTTTCTGCAAAATTACTATCGGCAAATTCTTGTGAAATCTCTTCCGGTGGCTGTCGAATTTCTAGCTCTGTTCCAATTTGGCCGCTTGATTCAAACTCCTCTGCAGGCAAGTCCCAATTATCATCATCAGCTATGTATTGCTCAATGTTCAATACTAATTCGGCGCGCTGGTTGCCGGTGTCAGTTTTTAGGTGAGCAGTGCGACCAAGTTTGAAAATCGCCCTGTTCAAACCAACTCCGAAAACGCCGATTCCGAGTTCATGTGAAGACACCCGGCCAAAGCGCAGTACCATATCGCGCAGATCGTCAACTGTTATACCGCCGCAATTATCTTGTATCTTTAGCCCGCTTCCATTCAACTGCAAAGAAATGCGAAATCCTTCAAATGAATCTGGCAAATTGCGCGACTGATTTTCGGCCAAATCTTTGAAAATCCGATTTCGAGCAGCATCAATAGAATTATCAATTAAGTCAAAGATGCAAGCTCTGACGGTTGCGTCCTTGGTAAGGCTGGAGACAACGACCTGCTTTGTGGGCTTGGTGCTAACAATGAATGGTTTGCGTGAAGGCATGATTCTTCCCCTTGGGTGGGGACTCTGACTGATCCCGGGTTATGCTGCAAGTTCAAGTTTTAGGCTTGATGCAATTCGTCCTAGAAGGCCGCTGGATACTAGGGGCGATACGCTGTTACCTATCATTCTGAAGCTATGCCACTTCGTGGGATGGAAAGTGAACCAGTCGGGGAATCCCTGGAGGCGCGCAGCTTCGCGAACTGTGATGACGCGCCCTTTCGTTGGGTGAAGCGGGCGCACTGCTTGAAATGCACCCCGCTCCGCTCCAGTGCCTGCCCTCAGCGTTGGGCATTGGCCATCCCACTCGAGCTTGT
The DNA here is from genome assembly GCA_022565365.1 of Oceanicaulis sp. Lineage (GTDB taxonomy): Bacteria > Pseudomonadota > Alphaproteobacteria > Caulobacterales > Maricaulaceae > Oceanicaulis. The sequence goes on along the minus strand of JAIUMW010000013.1, from coordinate 2,788 downwards.
ATGACTTGGTAATTGGGTCGATTTTTCCACCAACAATGTTTGCGTATCGGCGAGTGATTTCTGGGCTGTGACGTGTTCGTACAACGCCAGAGACCATGCCGGCCATGTTGCGTTCGATTGCCTCAACATGGCCGATGTGGGAGGGCGGCAAGCGCCGCATCATCTGCGCATACGCTGGCAATTGCTGCTCAGGTGTCCTGGGGTATTTCGCCCAACCGAAGTCTTTCCGGTCTGCGCTTTCGGCGATAGGGCTAGGGAGGTCAGAAATAGCCTCTCGAACGGTCGTATACTTACTTGGAGGGCAGGGGCGGAAGTCGGATTCGGAAAGAGCGCTCATTTCTGCAGGGTCGTAACCAATAACAACTACCCGCCGACGCGAGGTGGCCGCACCGAAATCCAAGGCGTTCAAAACGAAAGGAGGTAGGACTGTGTACCGCCCGGGCACGGCCTCCAAGGCAGCGTTGAGCACGCCGACCTTATCAGGATGCAGAAGTCCTTCCACGTTCTCCATGATAAAGAATTTCGGTTGAAGAAGGGCAACGTGTCGAAAGAATTGATGAACCAAGCTATTGCGAGTGTCGTCGTTCTGCCGCTTTCCGATCCAGCTGAAGCCTTGGCAGGGAGGGCCCCCAATAACCCCATCTGGGCGCTGGCTTCCTATTAAGTGCCGCCAGTTTGAGGCTTCGATCTCTGTAACGTCGGCTTGAAACGCATTTGAAGTTCGGAAGTTGCGTCCATATGCGGATTGAAGAGTTGGGTCGATATCGATAGCCGCAACTGATCTAAAGCCAGCCAGTTCCGCTCCGAGTGAGAACCCTCCGCACCCGCAGAATAGATCGACGATCGTTCCGACCGTGTCGCCGAATTCCGTTGTCATGTTGCCCCCTTAGGTGTCGCATGAAGACACATTGCCGACAATCAAGCGGTTTGTCGACCGGGGACTTCAATCTTTTTCTAGGCGGCTCTACGCGGGCAGTTTCACTCATTGTTGATACGCCCAGTTTCCGTACGTCCCGTCAACGCATCCGTTAACATGAGATGGGCTGGTCAAGGATGCATGGCCATTGCCCAAGCCGCTTGATCACATGTTCACTGTGGCGGACTGAACCTGCGCGCCAAACCCCCGATTTTCCACAGCTTTGCGAATCATTTTGCCGACATCACGATTCGCGCTTGACGGCGAGAACAAAAAGGGAAAATATGCGCTGGAACAAAACAGGAATAGCCGCTGAATGCGGCGCGTCATCAGAAGGATGCCTGCCATGCGCCACGCCCTTGAAGACATCGCCTCGGCCGCCGTCATCGCCGGCTTCGTCACCCTCGCGCTCGCGGTATCCGCCGCCATGGCGGGCTAGGGGTGCGTGCGCCGGGCTGACCCCAGCGCCCCGCCTCGTCTAGAGTTGCCACGTGTCGCGAATCCCGCCGCGCGGAGACCGGATCCATGAGCCAGCGCCCCTTCGTCCACCTGCGTGTGCGCTCGCCCTATTCGCTGCTGGAAGGGGCGCTGCGCATCGGCGAGATCGCCGAGCTGTGCCGCACTCACGACATGCCCGCCGCGGCGCTGACCGACACCAATAATCTGTTCGGCGCGCTGGAATATTCCGAATACCTGTCTGATGCCGGAATCCAGCCGATCATCGGGTGCACGCTGTCGGTCCAGCTGGCCGAGCCGCGGCCGGGGGACCGGGGCGGCCCGGACGGGACGCTGGTTCTCCTGGCCCAGACCGAAGAGGGCTACGCCAACTTGATGGCGCTGTCCTCATCGGCCTTTCTCGACATCCAGCCCGCCGATCCGCCCCATGTGCGCCTGGACGCCATACTGGCGCGCGCAGGCGGGCTGATCTGCCTGACCGGCGGGTATGACGGGGTGATCAACCGTCTGGTCTGCGCCGGGCGCACCGGGCCTGCCGACACGCTGCTGGACCAGCTGGCGCTGGCCTTCGGCGACCGCCTCTATCTGGAGCTTCAGCGCCATGGACGGCCCGATGACCTGACGGCGGAGGATTATCTCATCGACCGCGCCTATGCGCGCGATCTGCCTATCGTCGCCACCAACGAACCCTTCTTCGCCCGGCCTGAACAGCACGGCGCCCATGACGCCCTCCTGTGCATTGCGCAGAGCAGCTATGTCAGCCAGAGCGACCGGCGCACGGTGACGCCGGAGCATTATTTCAAGTCCGGCGACCAGATGGCCGCGCGCTTCGCCGATCTGCCAGAAGCGCTGGACGCCACGCTGGAGATCGCCCGGCGCTGCGCAGTGCGGGTGCGTACCGCGGCGCCCATTCTGCCGCGCTTCCCCACCGAAGGCGGACGCGCCGAGGCCGAGGAGCTGGGGGCGCGCGCGCGGGCCGGGCTGGAGGCGCGCCTTAGCCGCGTTGAGCCGGCGGCGCCGCGTGAGACTTATGAGGCGCGCCTGGCGTTCGAGCTCGACGTCATAACGAAAATGGGCTTTCCCGGCTATTTCCTGATCGTGTCGGATTTCATCCAGTGGGCCAAAGCCGAGGACATTCCGGTGGGACCTGGCCGGGGCTCAGGCGCGGGCTCTCTGGTGGCCTGGGCGCTGACCATCACCGATCTCGATCCCTTGCGGTTCGGCCTGCTGTTTGAGCGCTTCCTCAATCCCGAACGCGTGTCGATGCCTGCCTTCGACATCGATTTCTGCCAGGACCGTCGCGGGGAGGGTATACGCTACGGACAGAAGCGCTATGGCGCATACCGGGTGGCGCAAATCATCACCTTCTGGACGCGTCAGGCGCGCGCCGTGGTGCGCGATGTGGGCCGGTTGCTG